>CALEMZ010000045.1 GCA_937910975.1 uncultured Pseudorhodobacter sp.
ACAAGCAAGTGGTCGTTCTGGAGATCGCGGCGGAAGAGCTTCGGATGGCGTCACGCGCGTTGGAGGTATTGCTTGGCAGGATCGATGTTGAATCTTTGCTCGGAGAGATATTCTCCAGTTTTTGCATCGGAAAATGAGGATGTTTCACGTGAAACAGTTTGATGTCATTGTTGTAGGGGGCGGCCATGCGGGCTGCGAAGCCGCTGCGGCATCTGCCCGGATGGGCGCAAGAACAGCATTGGTGACGCTAAAGAAGGCGTCATTGGGGGTTATGTCTTGCAACCCGGCGATTGGCGGCCTTGGTAAGGGTCATCTGGTTCGGGAAATTGACGCTTTTGACGGGATAATGGGGCTTGCGGCTGATGCAGCAGGAATTCAGTTCCGTTTGTTGAATCGAAGCAAGGGCCCCGCCGTGCAGGGACCGAGGACACAGGCGGACCGAAAGCTTTATCGTGTGGCGGTGCAATCAATGCTGGCCGAGCAGGAGAGCCTAAGCATAATTGAGGGCGAAGTCGTTGACTTTATGCAGGCCGGTACGGGTATTGTCGGAGTTAAGCTGGCTGATGGCGTGGAGTTGGCCAGCAAGGCGGTGGTTCTGACGGCAGGAACCTTTTTGAATGGAATCATACACATCGGGGATCGGCGCACCTCGGGTGGGCGCGTTGGAGAATTGCCCTCGATCAAGCTTGCCCATCGGCTCGCAGAATTCGGATTTGCCAGGGGACGTTTGAAAACCGGCACACCGCCGCGCTTGGATGGTAAAACAATCGCTTGGGACCGCTTGGGGAGTCAGTCTGGCGATGAAGACCCAACGATGTTGTCATTTCTGAGTACGAGGCCCGTCGCCCCTCAGATTAGTTGCGGGATTACAGAAACAAACGTGCAAACCCATGATATCGTACGCGCAAATCTTTCTCTGTCGGCAATGTGTGGCGGTCATATCGACGGCGTCGGGCCGCGCTATTGCCCGTCAATTGAGGATAAGATCGTTCGGTTTTCCGACAAGGCATCGCACCAGATATTTCTGGAGCCCGAGGGCATCGACGATTCCACCGTTTACCCAAACGGAATCTCAACCTCCCTTCCGGTAGAGGTGCAGGAGGCCTATGTGCGCTCGATCGTGGGCTTGGAAAATACAACTATTCTTCAGCCCGGCTACGCGATTGAGTACGATTATTTTGACCCGCGGAGACTAGACCCTTCCTTGGCGGTCAAGGGATTAACGGGCCTATACTTCGCAGGGCAAATCAATGGAACAACAGGGTATGAGGAGGCGGCGGCGCAGGGTCTTGTTGCTGGGCTGAACGCAGCAACCCTCGCGCTTGGTCGCGAGGCTGTGATGTTTAGCCGGACTGATAGCTATATCGGCGTGATGATCGACGATCTCGTCACGCGCGGTGTCACAGAACCTTATAGAATGTTTACCTCGCGTGCCGAATACCGGCTTATTTTGCGTGCGGACAACGCGGATCAGCGATTAACGCCCCTCGCGCTAAGGCTTGGGTGTGTTGGTCCGGAGCGGCAACGAGTTTTCCACGAGAAAGCCGAGAAACTGCAGCGCTATCGCGGGGAGCTTGATCAAATCACATATACGCCGAAGCAGATCTCTGAATTGGGCTTTAGGGCCAGCCAAGACGGGGTTCGGCGATCGGCGTTTGCTATTCTTTCGCAGCTTGATGCGCCTTTTCCCGAAGTTGCGGCGCGTCTGGGGGGCTTTCCAGAGGTGCCTGATGAGATTCTTGCGCAACTGTGGCGCGAATCGCTTTATTCGAACTATACGGACCGACAGAATGCAGATGCGTTGGCGTTAAGAAAAGATGAGGGCATGCAGATTCCGGAAAATTTTGAGTATGCCGCGCTTCCTGGGCTTTCTGGTGAGTTGCGCGCAAAGCTTTCTTTACAGAGGCCTTCCTCTGTCGCGCACGCCGGAAAGATTGAGGGAATGACGCCTGCGGCGCTTTTGTTGATTCTTTCAAGGCTGAAGGGCCCGCACAGCAACAGAAAAGCACAATGATGGCGACCGGTCGGCACTTAGGGATGATCGATCTCGATGTTTCACGTGAAACAATCGAAAAGCTTGAGCAGTTTCTGGCGCTTATAAAAAAGTGGAACACGGCCATTAACTTGGTTTCAAAACCAAGCCTCGCTATGGCGTGGGATCGCCACATCCTCGATTCAGCGCAGATTTTTTCTGTTACCCCAGAAAGTGCGATACATTTTGTGGATATCGGTAGCGGCGGCGGGCTTCCGGGGATCGTTTTGGCGGTGCTATCAGAAGAGCTTGCCCCAGACCGACGCTTCACACTTGTAGAGTCCGATCAGCGAAAGGCCGCTTTTCTGCGAGAAGCCTCTCGGGCCCTTTGTTTGAACCTCACAGTTCTTTCGGAGCGTGCCGATTCTATTAGCCCCTTGGGCGCGGAGGTTTTGTCAGCGCGTGCTTTCGCGCCCTTGTCCCAACTTCTCGGCACCGCACAGAGGCATTTGCTGCCGGACGGCTGTTGCCTCTTTCCAAAAGGTGAATCCTATATGGGTGAGATTGACGCGGCCAAGAAGGAATGGACCTTTGAATATGAAGCCATCACCAGCAAAACAGACCCTAGGGGTGCAATTTTGAAAATCTATGGAATCCAGCATGTCTGATTTTCGCATCGAAAAAGCCCCCCGGATTATTGCAATCGCCAACCAAAAGGGGGGCGTCGCAAAAACTACAACGGCGATAAACCTTGCGGCCGGCCTGGCGGAGCTTGGTGCAAAGGTTCTCGTTGTAGATTTAGATCCGCAGGGCAACGCCTCGACTGGCTTAGGGATTGAGTTGGCCAGCCGCAACCTGACGACATATGACCTGATGGTGGAGGAGGCGCCAATAGGCTTGGTGATCCACAAGACCAACCTTGATCGCCTCTTTATCTGTCCCTCGAATTCTGACTTGTCCTCCGCTGATATGGAGGTGATTTCAAACGAAAAAAGAAGCTTCTTGCTGCATGATGCGTTGCGACAGCCAGCTATGGCCGACCTTGGTTTTGATTTTGTACTGATCGACTGCCCGCCGTCGCTCAACCTCCTGACCGTGAATGCAATGGTTGCGTGCCATTCGGTATTGATCCCGCTTCAGAGCGAATTTTTTGCACTGGAGGGCCTGTCGCAACTCATGTTGACGATTCGCGAGATACGTCAAACGGCGAACAGCGATCTCAGAATAGAAGGCGTGTTGCTAACCATGTATGACAAGCGCAACAACCTTTCGCAGTTGGTGGAGGCGGACGCTCGGTCGAACCTGGGCGATCTCGTGTTTAAAACCATGATTCCGCGAAACGTTCGCGTTAGTGAAGCGCCGTCCTATGCCCTTCCCGTGCTTTCTTATGACTCGACATCAAAAGGCTCAGAGGCCTATCGCGCGCTTTCATTGGAGATTGCAGAGCGATATGGTGTTGGCAATGCGGGGCAAGAGGGCGCGTAATGATGGAAAAGAAGCAAGAGCGACGCGGCTTGGGGCGCGGATTGTCTGCCCTGATGGCTGACATTAACGCATCAGCAGAAAAAGAAGATCAACGGCAAGGTCGCCGTGTCGAATTGCTTGTCGCCGTCGAAAATCTTTTTCCAAACCCAAACCAGCCCCGGCGCGATTTTTCAGCCGAGGCGCTTGAGGATCTTGCGGCTTCGATAAAACAAAAAGGCGTTCTCCAGCCATTGATCGTGCGCCCAAGGGCTGAGGCGAACACCTTTGAAATTGTTGCTGGTGAGCGTAGATGGCGCGCCGCGCAGATGGCACAGGTTCATGAACTTCCAGTGCTGATCCGTGATTTTAGCGACACAGAGGTTCTAGAAGTTGCAATCATAGAGAATATTCAGCGCGCCGACCTGAATGCGATCGAGGAAGCAGCAGGGTTTCGGCAGTTGATGGATCGATTTGGCCATACGCAAGAAAAGATTGCCGCAGCGCTGTCGAAAAGCCGAAGCCACATAGCAAACCTGCTGCGCCTGCTTAATCTTCCAGAGGATGTTCAGAGCTTTGTCCGGGACGGCAAAATCTCTGCGGGTCATGCGAGGGCGCTGATTACGTCAGATAATCCATCGTTGCTCGCCCAGACCGTTATTGATAAAGGCCTGTCAGTCAGAGAAACAGAGCGCCTTGCGCGCGAAACGATGGGCGCGCCGGCCCGCTCTAGACCGCCCGTGAGCAAACATCTTAGCGAGAAGGATGCCGACACACGCGCGCTGGAGGGGGATTTGAGTGCGAATCTTCGCATGGCTGTTAGCATCAACCATGAACCTGGCGGCGAGCGCGGTACATTGACGATTCGCTATAACACGCTGGATGATCTCGACAATCTCTGCCGCACCCTATCGCAAATGGATCGTGATTGAGCGTCTTTGGCTAGCCCATCAGCTTTGCAATGACCGAATTCAGAACCAATCGCCCGCTTGCTGTTGCGGCAAGGCGGCGGCCGCGCGCGTCAATCAGGCCAATATCAACCAGATCGGCTAAGGCTGCCTGCGGAATCGTGCCGCCTGCAATCCTTTCATATCTGTCTAGGTCTATGCCCAAATCACGCCGCAAGCCCATCATAAGATATTCTGTTCCCTGCTCTTCTTGGCTTAAGTGTTGGCGCTGCTCTGCCGCTTCACCCGCCTCAACCTTTGCGAGCCATGCTATCGGGTTTGAGATTGCTTCGCTCGATTTGCGAATTCCGCCAAGCGTAATCCTGCCATGCGCACCCGGCCCAATTCCAACATAGTCACCGGCGCTCCAATAAATGCAGTTGTGGCGCGATTCCTGCCCAATTTTGGCATAGTTAGAGACCTCGTAGCTTGAATACCCGGCGGCTTCGGTCATTTCTTGTGTCGCCAGATACATGTCTGCGCCAAGGTCTTCATCCGGCAATCCGCGCAATAGCCCGCGGCGAAACCTGTCGCCAAAAGCCGTGCCGTCCTCAATCGTTAATTGATAAAGCGAGAGGTGGCCGCTGGCCAATGCTAAAGCCTCAGCCAATTCGCGCCGCCATTCGGGCAATGATTGCCGCTGGCGGGCATAAATCAGGTCAAAACTTACCCGATCAAACGTATTCTGTGCGATTTCAACGGCCGCTTTGGCCTCTTCAACGCTGTGGAGCCGCCCAAGAGCCTTTAGGTCGGCATCATTCAGGGCCTGTACGCCAACTGAAACACGGTTCACGCCCGCATCACGATAGCCCCGAAACCGTCCAACCTCTACCGACCCCGGATTTGCCTCCATCGTAATCTCAACGTCATTTGCGATAGGCCAAGCGTCTCTAACCATGGTCAAAATTGCATCAATCAACTCAGGAGCCATGAGTGAGGGCGTTCCGCCACCAAAGAAAACCGTTTGCAGCACGCGCCCACTCGTCTCAGCGCCAACGCGTTCGATTTCCTTCAGATACGCCGCCCGCCACCTGTCCTGATCAACCTTTGCTGAGACATGGCTGTTAAAATCGCAATATGGGCATTTGGATTGGCAAAACGGCCAATGAATATACAGGCCAAAACCGCCCTCACGCCAATCCTCTATCGGTGAGCCGTCGGTGTCAGGTTTCACGTGAAACAACCGGCGACGAGTTTGCGGAATGCATCGGCGCGATGGCTGATCCGGTTTTTCTGTTCGCCCGCCATCTCACCAAAAGTAATATCATAGCCGTCAGGTTGAAAAATCGGGTCGTACCCATGGCCTTGCGCTCCGCGCATTGGCCAAACCACAGCGCCCGGCATTATGCCCTCAAACACCTCATCATGCCCATCGGGCCAGGCCATCACCAACGTACAGCAAAACCGCGCCCTGCGTGGGTGTGGCGCATCAATGGCCTCAAGCTCTCGCCAGGCCCGTTCCATCGCCATCGCAAAGTCGCGCCCATGCGGCGTTTCCGCCCAGTCTGCAGTATAAACGCCCGGCGCGCCGCCCAGGGCATCAATACAGATGCCAGAATCGTCCGCCAACGCCACAAGGCCGGAAGTCCGCGCTGCCGCATGCGCCTTGATGCGCGCATTGCCGATAAAGCTGTCTTCCGTTTCCTCTGGCTCCGGCAACCCAAGAGCGGCTGCCGAAACAACAGAAATATTGAATAAATTCAAAAGCTTATCAATTTCTGCAAGCTTCCCGGCATTGTGGGTCGCCACCAACAGCTTATCTTCCACGAACCTCCGCATCTTACGCAAGCGCCGCTTTCTGGGCCGCCACCAAGCCAGCGCAGCCCAGCTCGGCTAGATCCATCAATTGCCCCATCTCGTCGCGCGAAAAGGTTGCCCCTTCGGCTGACATTTGCACCTCAATCAAGCGCGCGGACCCGGTCAGGATAAAATTCCCATCCGTCCCTGCATTGGAATCCTCGGCATAGTCGAGATCCAGAACCGCCTGCCCGGCATAAATCCCGCAAGATACCGCAACAACATGATCCAAGATCGGGTCGCTCGTTATCATCCCGGCTTTCAGCAATTTGTTGACCGCCAAACGCAGCGCCACCCAGCCCCCGGTGATCGCAGCGCAGCGCGTTCCGCCGTCCGCTTGCAGCACGTCGCAATCCACCACAATCTGCCGCTCTCCCAAAGCGCGCCGATCGATGCCTGCGCGCAACGCCCGGCCAATCAGGCGCTGAATTTCCTGTGTTCTTCCACTCTGCTTGCCGGCCGCAGCCTCGCGTCGGTTGCGCGTGTTCGTCGCACGGGGCAGCATCCCATACTCCGCCGTGACCCAACCTTGCCCGGTGTTCTTCAGAAACGACGGCGCCTTGTCTTCAATCGAGGCGGAGCAGAGCACATGGGTTTCACCCATCTTGATCAAACAAGACCCCTCGGCATGCTTCATGACGCCCGTTTCAATAGAGACGTTGCGCATTTGGTCCAGATTTCTTGCTGATGGCCGCATAAAATAGCTCCTTAATGCTGAATTACCCCCAAATACCCACCCCCATCACAAGGATGCAAGCATCATTGACGAATGCATCCCGCGCTCTTTAATGTGCATGGCCCTGTGGGAATAAGACTATGCACGAACAAAGCCGCCGCGCCGCCCTCATGTCGGACCTGAATGACCGCTCCCGCGAGGTGTTTCGTCGTGTGGTGGAGGGCTATCTCGCTTCAGGTGAACCGGTCGGGTCACGTACGCTAACCCGTTCCATGTCTGAGAAAATCAGCGCCGCTACCATCCGTAACGTCATGCAAGATCTCGAATATTTCGGCCTCTTGGGAAGCCCCCATACCTCTTCGGGCCGTATACCAACACAAACCGGCTTGCGGCTGTTTGTGGATGGGGTGCTGGAGGTGGGCGAGGTCGCGATCGAGGATCGTGAGCGAATCGATGCAACGCTGGGCCAGAATCAGCCAGATGTTACAACAATTTTAGATCGCATCGGTTCTGTTCTGTCCGGCATTACCCAAGGTGCAAGCCTTGTTCTGACGCCGAAACACGAGGCGCCCATCAAACATATCGAGTTTGTCAGCCTCAGTGCTGATCGCGCGCTTGTGGTTCTGGTCTTTGCCGACAGCCATGTCGAAAACCGGGTTTTTACTCCGCCTTCTGGCCAAACGCCGTCTTCCATGCGCGAGGCCGCAAATTTTCTTAACGCCTTGGCCGAGGGAAAAACCCTGTCTGAGTTGCGCCAAACCGTCACCGCGGAAATCAAATCCCGACGTCAGGAAATTGATGTGCTGGCCCGTGAGCTTGTGGAAACGGGCCTTGTCCTTTGGGAGAACGCCGGTGAGCAAAGCGAGCGGTTGATAGTGCGGGGTCGCGCAAATTTGCTGGATGGCTCCACCGAGTCGCAAGACTTTGACCGTATTCGAAACCTCTTTGATGATCTGGAACGCAAGCGCGATATCGCGGAATTTCTGGAACTGACAGATGAGGGCGAAGGTGTGCGCATTTTTATTGGCTCTGAGAACAAGTTGTTCTCACTTTCGGGGTCGTCTCTGGTTGTCTCTCCCTATATGAACGCTGATCGAAAGATCATCGGCGCTGTGGGTGTCATCGGTCCGACGCGGTTGAATTATGGCCGCATCGTTCCCATCGTTGACTACACAGCCCAACTCGTCGGGCGGTTGATATCAGACCGATCGAGAGGGTGACACAGTATGACTAAAACAAGGAAAGACGAGATGGCCCGAGAACAGGCAGCCAAAGCAGAAACCCCGGAATTGGCCGAGGCAGGAATTGATGTGTCCGAATTCGAAAGCGCCGCCCAGCTTGATGAGCTTGAGGCGCTGCGCACGGAACGTGATGACATGCGCGACCGCTTCATGCGCGCGCTGGCTGATGCCGAGAATGCCCGCAAGCGCGGAGAGCGGGATCGCCGCGAGGCCGAGCAATACGGCGGCTCCAAGCTCGCCAGGGATCTTTTGCCCGTTTATGACAATCTGCGCCGCGCGCTGGATGTCGCCACTGACGAGCACCGCGCTCAGGCCACAGCCCTGATCGAAGGTGTGGAGTTGACGTTGCGCGAACTTTTAAGCGTGATGACCAAGCATAATGTAACGCCCATTGTGCCCGATATTGGCGATCAGTTTGACCCGCAGATGCATCAGGCCATGTTTGAGGCCCCGGTTCCAGGCACCAAGGCAGGCCAGATCATTCAGGTCATGACCGAAGGGTTTTTGCTGCATGACCGCCTGCTACGCCCGGCGCAAGTGGGCATTTCTTCGTCGCCAGCGTCCTGATTGCGTCAATTGATGGGGGGGCAGCCCCACGCCCCCCCCGGATACTTTTGCTGAAAAGAAATTGGGACTATTTCTCCGATTGAAGCCGTGCCTTGAGCTCATAAATCAGGCTCAAAGCTTCGATCGGGGTTAGCTGATCGGGCAGCACCTCGCGCAACCGGCTTTCAACGTCTGATGTCTTTTGCGGCTTTGGCGCGGGGCTTGATGGGGCAATGCGGAACAGCGGCAGGTCATCAATCAGGGCCTTTTGTTTGTTTTGGCCCTCGCGCTCACCCGCCTCAAGAGCCTCCAGCACCACCTTGGCGCGGTCTGTCACCGCTTCTGGTAGCCCTGCCAGCCGAGCGACTTGCACGCCATATGACCGATCCGCAGCACCTTTTCGCACCTCATGCAGGAAGATCACATCGCCCTCCCACTCCTTGACCTTAACTGTCGCATTTTCCACCCCGGCAAGCTTGCCAGAGAGCGAGGTCATCTCGTGGTAATGCGTTGCAAACAGGGCGCGGCATTGGTTTTTATCATGCAAATACTCCAGCGTTGCCCAGGCGATTGAAAGCCCGTCATAGGTCGCGGTCCCGCGTCCGATTTCATCCAGAATAACGAGAGCGCGATCATCCGCCTGATGCAGGATTGCGGCGGTTTCGACCATTTCGACCATGAAGGTGGATCGCCCGCGCGCAAGATCGTCTGAGGCTCCAACCCGACTGAAAAGCTGACTAACAAGGCCAATATGGGCGCTGCGGGCGGGCACAAAACTGCCTGCCTGTGCCAGAAGGGCAATCAATGCATTCTGCCGCAGGAAGGTTGATTTGCCGGCCATGTTCGGCCCGGTCAATAGCCAGATCGCGGCCGTATCCGCCGCCGTCAGGTCGCAATCATTTGCCACAAATGACCCGCCGCCTTGTTTGCGCAGGGCGCGCTCCACCACTGGATGCCTGCCGCCCGTAATGTGAAAGGCACGGCTATTGTCGACCTTAGGCTCCACCCAGTCTTCGTCGGCGGCCAGATCGGCAAAGCTTGTGGCCAGATCAATCTCTGCCAAGGCTTTTGCTGTCGTAAATAGAGCTGCTGTGTGTCCAAGAACAGCATCTTTAAGGCTGGAATAGTGACGTTTTTCAATCTCCAGCGTCAGGTTTCTGGCGTTCAATATCCGGGTTTCCATTTCCGAAAGCGGCACGGTGGTAAAGCGCACTTGCCCCGCAGTAGTTTGCCGGTGGATGAAGGTTTCTGACAGTGGTGCCGATTGCATCTTCTCGGCGTGGAGGGCCGTTACATCAACAAAATAGCCCAACACGTTGTTGTGTTTGATCTTCAGGCTGCTGACCCCGGATTGCGTGATGTAATCGGCCTGCATCCCGGCGATCACGGCGCGGCCTTCGTCGCGCAACTTGCGGGCCTCGTCCAGATCGCGGTCATATCCCGGTGCGATAAAGCCACCATCGCGCGCCAAAAGCGGGGGCTCTGCCACCAAAGCGGCCTGAAGCAAGGCCAGCAGGCCATCATGCCCGCCAAGATCGGCGGCGGCGCGCTGCAACAAGCTTGGCCCCTGCGTGTTGATGTTTGCGGCCAGCGCCCTTGCTTGCTCCAGCCCGCTGCGAATGGCCGTCAGGTCGCGCGGGCCGCCCCGGTCCAGTGCGAGGCGTGATAGCGCGCGGTCCATATCCGGGCAGAGGCGCAGAGAATCGCGTAAATCTGTGCGAAAACGGCTCTGTTCCACCATAAAACGCACAGATTCTAAACGTTCACGGATCACCGCGATCTCTCGCGAGGGGGCGGAAACGCGCCGTTCCAGCAACCGCCCGCCCGCTGCTGTCAGCGTCCTGTCAACCGCCGCAAGAAGCGAGCCCTCTTTGCCTCCAGAAAGCGCTGCGGTAATCTCCAGGCTCCGCCGGGTCGAGGCGTCGATTTGCACCAAGCCGCCGGGATCCTCCAGCACGGGGGGGCGCAGCAAGGGCAGGTTGCCGCGCTGGGTCAGGTCCAGATAATCCACCAGCGCGCCCATGGCCGCAGTTTCGGCTCGATCAAACTGGCCAAACCCCTCCAAAGAGGCCACGCTAAACAAATCGCACAGCTTTCGCGTGGCCCCGGTGCTGTCAAAGCTGGATCTGGCGAGCGTGGTTACCGATGGGCCATCGTCAATTGACAGGTCGAAGCCAGCCACAACCAGCAGCTCCTTGGGCGACAGGCGCGCCAGTTCTGGCCCCAGCCGTGCGGGAGGGCAGGGCATCACGCGGAATTCGCCGGTGGAAATGTCACACCACGCCAAGGCAGATTCGTCTCTAACCTCGGCAAAAGCGGCCAAAAAGTTGTGCCGCCGCGCATCCAGAAGCGTGTCTTCTGTCAGGGTGCCGGGGGTAACCAGCCGCACCACATCCCGCGCCACAATCGATTTCGCGCCACGTTTCTTTGCTTCCGCCGGGTTTTCCATTTGCTCGGCGATTGCCACACGAAAGCCTTTGCGGATCAGCGTCAGCAAATAGCCCTCTGCAGCATGAAACGGCACGCCACACATCGCGATATCCTTGCCGAGGTGTTTGCCGCGCTTTGTCAGCGCAATGTCCAACGCGGCGGCGGCATGGACCGCATCGTCAAAGAACATCTCATAGAAATCGCCCATGCGGTAAAACAGCAGCGCATCGCGGTGCCGGGCTTTGATTTCCAGATATTGCGCCATCATTGGCGTTACGGTTTCCGTGTCCAACATCGCCCCCCCGATTAGGCGCTGACCCTACAAAACCAAAGGGCGCGGGGAAAGGGGCTTCCGCACAATCCGCTAAACCGGGTAGACCTGTGGCAAGGGCGTGGTACATCTTGAATTCATCGGCGGTTTCGCCGCAACCAGCCAAGGCCCATGCGCAACCAGACCAGCTTCTCTCAACCGCCGCAGGATTTGTTCCTGAACCCCGCACAGGATCGCGGGGTAACACTTTTGCGCCAGGCGGACTATTTCTGGCGCGAGGCGGAGCCCGCCTTGATCCGCGGCTTTCCCGCGAGTGCGCACCCCGAGATCAATCATAAGATCACCGCCTTCCTCAATGTCACCCGCCGCCACAAAGCCTTTGTCAAAGCTGTCGAGTTCAACACCGTTCCAGTGCTGTTGCAGCAAGCCTCATTTCGTAAATCCTTCTCGATGGCCAAGGGGAAATACCTGCTCAGCGGGGCGTCTGGCACCCGGCTTCTCAATCGGTACTGCTGGGAGAATGAAGAGGAGGAGTATGATCCGGAAGAGGCGCTCATCGCTTATTTTCGCGCCTGCCAAGAGCAAAACCGCAGCGCCTCCATCCCTATCTGGCAAGGTCCGCTTCCGCCCGATACTGCCATTGCGATCGAGTGTCGAAACACCTTCAACTACTATCACTTCATCACGGAATCCTTGTCTCAGCTAGCGATTTTGACGGATTTGGGGCTTGCCGGAGATGTCTTTTTCCACTTCCCCAACAACCCCGATAAAACCCGGCCTTTCGTCCGCGATTTCGTTGCCGCGCTGTTTCCGGAGCTGGAGGGGCGGGTGCATTTTGAGCGCTCGCCCAAGGATTATGATTATGTGATCACCGCGCTGGATTTCTTTAACACCTATTTTCAGTTCCCGCCCGAATTGGTCGGCAGTGTTAATTCCCTCGCGCCTTCCGATGCCATGTGGCGCGGCCATGATGCCTATCGCGGCTCGCAGGCGGTTTTGTCCATGAACAGCTTTCACAGTGGCTTGCGTGCGTTGCGTAAACGCGCGCTTGCCGCGATTGAGGGAAAGGATTTTAGCCACCTGCCCAAGCGCTTCTTTGTGGGCCGCGATCAAAGCCAAAGCCGAAACCGCAATATGGTTGGTGAGGCGCAGCTTTTTGAGATGTTGCAGCTTTTCGGCTTTGATTATGTCGTGTTCGAACACCTCTCGCCGCTGGAGCAGGTCGCGATCATGGCCAATGCTGAGATGATGGTGTCTTACCACGGCGCGGGCTTTGCCAACATGCTCTTTGCCGGGCCGGAGACCTATGTGCTGGAGCTTGGCACACTGCAAACCGCGATTTATCGTTGGGGCGACTTCTGGGGCCTCGCCCATGCGTCGGGCTGTCGCTATGTTTCTTTCTTTGCTGACTACAATAAGGCGGACCCGCTGACCGACCCGTCCTTTGATATCGACGGGATCGTCCCGGTTGCCCTTTCAGATCGTGGTGTGGCCGAAGTGATTACATTTATCGTCTCTATATTGGGTAAACTGCCAGATTTGCCTGGCGCGGGAAGTGTACAAACCTTGGCCGAACGGTTGATTGGCGTGCGCGAGTATGATCGTGCGCTCGCCTTGTTGGAGAAGCATGAAGGCCTCGTCGCGGGCAACCGTGACCTCTGCCTTGCCAAGGCAGAATGTCACAAACACCGGGATGAAGCGCGATCCGAGCTCTTCGCGCTTCACCTGGCCTATGAGGCGGATCGCGAGCACTGGCAGGCATTGGTCCGCATGATCTGGTGCGCCAAGAAATGCGACCTGCCTGATGTTATGTCATGGGCATTGTCTTGCCTGCGGCATGATTTTCCTAAACGCTATGCGATACTGATGAAAGCCAAGCCCTGGATGCGGCAGATCGCCTGATGCGGGCGCATTCAAGCGGGCGAAAAACGGAAACCTGTTTTGGTGCATTGTGTCGTACGATTACGCTGTTTAGTCTCACCCAAACATCTGAGGATAATGGCACATGTCGTCCAATAACCGCAGCGCAGATGCTCTCACTCATCAACCACGTCTTTGATGCTAAGGCGACAGATGGCGCGGCGGGCGTCACCGCCCTGCTGCACAAGGGAAAAATCGTGCTGATCGCTGATACACTGGTCCATGAGTGGCCTGAACCCGAAGATCTCGCCACCATCGCCACCAAGGCTGCAGGCGTCGCCCGCAGCTTGGGGCTGGTGCCGCGCGCGGCCTTCGTCTCTTTCTCCACCTTCGGATACCCGGTCTCGGAGCGTGCTACCAAAATGCACGAAGCCCCCAAAGTACTGGACGCGCGCAAGGTCGATTTCGAATATGAAGGCGAAATGACCGTCGACGTGGCCCTAAATCCCGATATTGCGGCGCAATACCCTTTCAGCCGCCTTACCGACCCGGCCAATATTTTGGTGGTGCCAGCACGGCACTCAGCCTCGATCTCGGTCAAGCTGATGCAAGAAATGGCCGGCGCTACCGTCATCGGCCCCATCCTCGCAGGGGTTAAGCGCCCGATCCAGATTTGCGGCACGAATTCTACTGTCAATAATATCCTGAACATGGCCACCCTCGCAGCCTGCAAGGTCGGCTAAATCGAAACCGCTTGACGGGGCACGCTCCGACACGTTTCATCTATTCATAAATATCCCGGGGTCCGGGGCAGCGCCCCGGTCCTAGGGCGAGATGCCCTGCAGCCCCGCCAAAAGCGGGGCGCTCATGGCCATTTACACCCTTGGTTCGATCAACATCGATCATGTCTACCGCGTGCCGCATATCGCCTATCCGGGCGAAACTATTGCTGCGACCGAATACACGCAGGGTCTGGGCGGTAAGGGGGCGAACCAATCGGTCGCCGCCGCCAAAGCAGGGGCGCGCGTGTTTCATATCGGGGCAATTGGCCGCGATGCCGCTTGGGCGCTGGAGGCGCTGCAAAGCTATGGCATCGACACCAACAATGTTGCACAGCTCAAAACGCCCACGGGCCACGCAATCATTCAGGTTGATCCAGAGGCCGAAAACGCGATTGTTCTCTTTCCCGGTGCCAACCGCCAAATATCCGACGCCATGGCCGCGCGCGCGTTGGTCTCTGCGCGTCCGGGCGATACGCTTTTGATGCAAAATGAAACCTCAGCGCAATCGGCCATGGTGCGCCTTGGGGCCGATATGGGCCTGCGTATCCTCTACACCCCCGCCCCGTTTGAGCTTGCTGCCCTGCATGAGGTGATCCCCTTCACCTCATTGTTGCTGATGAATGAGGGCGAGGCGGAGGAGATGGTCAGCGCCTTCGGCGCGCTCCCCGATTGCGATGTTATTATCACCCGTGGGGCTGATGGGGCCGAATGGCACGCCCCAAACGCAAGCCCGCTTTTTGTGCCATCCTTCCCGGTTTCACCCGTTGATACCACCGGCGCAGGCGATTGCTTTGCGGGCACCATTGCGGCGGCGCTCGATGCGGGCCTTCTGCCGGAGCAAGCGCTGCGCCGCGCCTCTGCCGCCGCCGCAATTCAGGTCACGCGCCCCGGCGCCGCCTCCGCTATGCCCGCCCGCGCTGAGGTCGATGCGTTTTTGCAAGATGCGCCTTAACGCGCAAGCAGCACACCCGCGCCCGCCGCATCGGGCCGCCCGACGACCCCCGTTGTCACGCTGAGGCGATGGCCCTAACCTCCCACCAAAATGAGGGGCAAAAATGACCGACCACATCACAACCCACCAAGCCGAAGAAGACGCCCGCAACGACGCAATTCTCATCTGGCTCAACGGCAAACTTCTGCCGCGCGCGCAGGCGTTGGTTTCTGTCTATGACAGCGGATTTATGCTCGGCGATGGCGTCTGGGAGGGGTTGCGCCTCTACAATGGCAAATGGTCCTTCGCGGAAGAGCATCTCGACCGATTGTTTGAGGCGGCCAAGGCCATCGACCTTGATATTGGCCTCACCCAGGAACAGCTCTTTTCCGCCTTGTCAGAGACACAAACGGCCAATGAAATGACCACCGATGCCCATGCCCGCCTCATGGTCACACGCGGCGTCAAAACCCGGCCTTTTCAGCACCCCAGCCTCTCGCGCTCTGGGCCTACGATTGCCATTATCATGGAGCATTCGCGCCCAAAAATTCCGCGCCCGATCCGCCTTGCCACCGTCCCCCATCTGCGCGGCCTGCCGATGACGCAAGACCCAAAGCTCAACTCCCACTCCAAGCTCAACTGTATTCTCGCCTGCATTGCAGCCGAAAAGGCCGGCGCGGACGAGGCGCTGATGCTTGATGTGCATGGCTTTGTGAACACCACCAACGCCTGCAACTTCTTTATCGTGAAAAAAGGTGCGGTCTGGACCAGCACCGGTGATTATTGCATGAACGGCATCACCCGCCAAAAGGTCATCGACCTGTGCCGCGCCAATGACATCCCGGTGTTTGAGCGTAACTTTTCCCTCGTCGACACCTATTCCGCCGACGAAGCCTTCCTTACCGGCACATTCGGCGCGCAAACCCCCGTCAGTCAGATCGACGGGCGCACAATTGGTTCTGGCGAGATGGGCCCAGTCACAACCCGGCTGCGCGCGCTTTATAAAGCCCTTGTAGGCGCCTGATTTCATCTTTTCCCAAATACTCAATTTCCTAGAGCGGAGCGTAGAATGGCGGAGCCCAGAATGAAGATCGCCATGTGGTCCGGCCCGCGGAACCTATCGACCGCCATGATGTACAGCTTCGCAGCCAGAGGCGATTGCGCGGTGGTGGATGAGCCGTTCTATGCAGCCTATCTGGCGCAATCAGGGGTCGTTCATCCAATGAGCGCCGAAATCCGCGCAAGCCAGCCTAATGATCCGGCGCAAGTCGCCGCTGCCATAACAGGCTCTAACCCGGCAGAAAAACCAATTTTCTACCAAAAACACATGACACATCACATGCTGCCGGGAATGGACCTGTCATGGATGGCGGCCTGCGAAAATGTCTTCCTCATCCGCCACCCCGCCCGCGTCATCGCCTCCTACGCCCGCAAACGCGAAGGGCCAACGCTGGAGGATATCGGCTTTCCCCAACAGGCGGTGCTTTTTGAACGTGAAGCCCGGCGCCTCGGGCGCAGCCCCCTTGTGATTGACAGCTTCGACATCCGCGCCAATCCCGCCGGGATGCTCAATAAGCTCTGCTCTGCGTTGGGCATCCCCTACACGGATAAAATGCTGCACTGGCCCGCAGGTGGCCATGCGTCCGATGGCGTCTGGGCCTCGCATTGGTACGGTGCCGTACACCGTTCCACTGGGTTTGAGGCCGTCGAAGGCCCGCTGCCAGAGTTGACGGGGGTATATGCAGATCTGGTTGCGGAAGCGCTGCCCTTTTACGATCAGTTGCGCCCCGCAGCCCTAAAGCCATAAAACCCCGCTGGCGTGTCTTTATGTATTTAAGGCAGATTAGAAACTGGAAAGCCTAAGTATTACAGAGGCTTTCCAGCGTTCGCGCGGGCCAATTCAGCCCTTTACGCGAGAGTTTCGTGTCGATATCAGTTTCAAGCGCAGCGCGTTCAGGTGGATGAACCCAGCCGCATCCTTTTGATCGTATGCTCCCGCATCGTCCTCAAACGTGACGTGAGCTTCCGAATAAAGCGAATGCTCCGACCAGCGGCCCACACAGCTTGCCATGCCCTTGTAAAGCTTCAGCCGCACCGTGCCTGAAACATGTTCCTGAGACTTGTCGATCAAAGCCTGCAGCATCTCCCGCTCCGGGCTGAACCAGAAGCCGTTGTAAATCAGCTCTGCATAGCGCGGCATGAGGCTGTCTTTCAGGTGGCCCGAACCGGCGTCCAGCGTGATTTGTTCGATCCCGCGATGCGCCTCCAGCAGTATCGTCCCGCCGGGGGTTTCATAAATCCCGCGCGACTTCATGCCAATAAAGCGGTTTTCCACGAAATCCAGCCGCCCGACCCCGTGCTTGCCACCCAACTCGTTGAGCTTGGTCAGAATCGTCGCGGGCGACATCGCCTCGCCATTGATCGCGACCGCGTCGCCCTTTTCAAAGGCGATTTCAACATACTCTGGCGTATTCGGAGCATCTTCTGGGCTAACTGTCCGCTGATACACATATTCCGGGGCCTGCTCTGCCGGGTTTTCCAGCGCCTTGCCCTCTGAGGAGGTGTGCAACAGGTTCGCATCCACTGAGAACGGCGCCTCGCCGCGCTTGTCCTTGGCGATCGGGATCTGGTTGGCCTCTGCGAATTCCATCAGCTTGGTCCGGCTTGTCAGATCCCATTCCCGCCACGGCGCGATCACCCGGATGCCTGGGTCCAGCGCATAGGCCGAAAGTTCGAACCGGACCTGATCGTTGCCCTTGCCTGTCGCGCCATGGGCCACCGCATCGGCCCCATGTTCATGCGCCAGCTCCACCAACCGCTTGGAGATCAACGGTCGCGCGATGGAGGTGCCGAGCAAGTACAGCCCTTCATACAAAGCGTTCGCCCGGAACATCGGGAAAACGAAATCCCGTACGAATTCCTCGCGCACGTCCTCAATGTGAATGTTCTCCGGCTTGATGCCCAAAAGCACCGCTTTCGCGCGCGCGGGTTCCAGCTCCTCGCCCTGGCCCAGATCGGCGGTGAAGGTTATGACCTCACAGCCGTATTCGGTTTGCAGCCATTTCAGGATGATCGATGTATCAAGTCCGCCGGAATAGGCGAGGACAACTTTCTTGGGCGCAGATGCTTTTGCGGCTGACATGGGTCTCTCCTTCGCGATTTCCCCGCGATTACTGGTAAACCTAAGCAAGAGCAAGCGGTGGGAGGCCTGAATCGGGCTCGGGCAGAGCTTTCGCGGCGGTCTCTGTTGAGAATGGCGCTTGGGCAGGCGTTTCGGGCGTGGCCTAGCTTGTCTTTTGCGAGCCAATCAGTCTAATCGGCGTATGAAAGATTTCAACCAAGCCGCCCGCCAAGCGACCACTGTGCTGCGCGATCTTTTTGATCCGACGCCTTTGCAGCGCAATGACCACCTTTCAGCGCGCTATGGGGCTGATATCTGGTTAAAGCGTGAAGATCTGGCCCCCGTCCGATCCTACAAGATCCGGGGTGCGGTGAATGCGATGCGTAAGGTGCGTGCTGCCAATCCGACGCAAGAGCGGTTTGTCTGTGCCAGCGCGGGCAACCATGCGCAGGGCGTGGCCTATGCCTGCCGCCATTTTGGCGTGCGCGGAACCATCTTCATGCCGGTTACAACGCCCCAGCAAAAGATCGAAAAAACCCGAATTTTTGGTGGCGATAGTGTCGATATCGTGCTGACTGGTGACTATTTTGACCAGACGCTTGCGGCAGCGCAAAAGTTCTGCATCGAGAAAGAAGCGCATTTTTTATCGCCGTTTGATGACCCGGACGTGATCGAAGGGCAAGCAAGCGTTGCGGTTGAGATACTGGAGCAGCTTGGTAAGGCGCCGGATATGGTCGTGCTGCCGGTTGGCGGCGGCGGTCTTGCCTCTGGCGTCACTGGATTTATGCGCAAGGAGTGCCCGGGTACGCGTTTTCGGTTTGTGGAGCCTTTGGGTGGCGCGAGTCTGACGGCGGCGCTGGCGCATGGCGGGCCGGTGACAATTGGCAAGGTGAACTCTTTTGTCGATGGTGCAGCGGTGGCGCGGCTGGGAAGCTGTACCTATGAGATGTTGAAATGGGTTGACCCTTCTGATGTGCTGCTGGCACCTGAGGACCGCATTTGCGTCACGATGCTTGAGATGCTGAACGTAGAAGGCATCGTGCTGGAGCCGGCCGGCGCGCTTTCGGTGGATGTGTTGCCAAGTCTGGCGGCTCAGATCCTTGGGAAAACGGTGGTTTGCGTGACTTCGGGTGGGAACTTTGATTTTGAGCGGCTGCCCGAGGTAAAGGAGCGCGCCCAGCGGTATGCCGGGTTGAAGAAGTATTTCATTTTGCGGATGCCGCAACGCCCCGGGGCGCTGCGAGAGTTCTTGATGATGTTGGGGCCGGAAGACGATATTGCCCGGTTTGAATACCTCAAGAAATCAGCACGGAACTTTGGTTCGGTGTTGATAGGCATTGAAACCAAGAGCGCTGACAGCTTCAAGCATCTGTTCGCCAACATGGAAAGCGCAGGCTTTAGCTACCGTGATATAACAGCAGATGAGGCCTTGGCAGAGTTTTTGATCTAGGGCTAAGCGGCATCTTCGGCCTTTTCACCCGCGGCGAAGGCCCGCTTTGAGCGCTCGTAAGCGGTGACCACGGCTTCCAGATTAACCGTTTCAGCTCGGCCCCTTGCGGCTTCTTTTTCACCAATCTGGCACAACTCTGCCAATTTTCTGAACCCAAGATTCAGCGCACTTCCTTTGAGGAAATGCAAAGCGGCCTCAACCTCCTCAGGTGCAAGACCGTTGCCGATGTTTTTTGCAACCTCGTCGGCCTCGTCTAAAAACAAGTCAACCACCTCAGCGAAGTCGTCCTCGCCGATCTCGTCTCGCAGCTCGCGCACACGTATCCAATCAATCATTGCCACC
>CALEMZ010000046.1 GCA_937910975.1 uncultured Pseudorhodobacter sp.
ATACCTCCTCATCCCATTTCATCGAGCGGATCAGGCTGTCCATCGCATAGGCGCATTTTGCCTCATCGCCGGGGCGAACATAGATGTTCAGCGCAACCTTGCGGCCTGACTTCGTGGTGAATTGGTCGGAATGGGCGAGAAGATCGCCTGCGACAAGCGCGAAAAGATATGCGGGTTTGGGCCATGGGTCATGCCACGCGCCCGGCCCGGTTTGGTTGCCGTTGGAAAGCTGCACGGGCATCTCGGTTTCCATCGTCACGTCAAAACGGGCCATGACATCGGGGCGGTCGGGGAAAAAGGTGATCTTGCGAAAGCCTTGCGCCTCGCATTGCGTGCAATACATGCCGCCCGACATATAGAGCCCGTCAAGCGAGGTGTTGGTGGAGGGTGAGGTTTCCACCTCGGTTTCCAGCGTGAAGCGGCCTTGCGGCAGCTCCGCCGCCGGAATCGTCAGCCCGGTTTCATCGGGCTTATGGCCCACCCCCGTACCGTTGAGCGAGAGCGCTTTCAGAACAAGGTTTTCGCCGTCCAGCCGCAGGTCGTGGCGCCCCGGACGCGCGGGGTTGGGCGCGAAGGACAGGCGCGCAGTCACCCGGGTTTGGGTGGGATGCAGCACAAAATGCAGGGCGACATGATCGAGCAGGTAGGGATAGGGCTGATAATCGGCTAGCAAGATAGGTTGCGCTTCGGCTTCGGGCATCATCGGGCCTTTTCTCTGGGTTCTATGCCGGGTCTGCGATTGGCAGGCCCGCTTTGGCCGCCACGTTACGGCGGGCGGGCGCGGGGTTCAACCATGCCCTTAATCGCGCCCGCCTCAGCATCATGCCATAGCCGCGAACAGGGCGGATCATATTGCAGCACGCCCTTTACACAGGCGTTTTGCCGGGTTTGTGCTTAAAGGCTACAGGGTGCATGCCACAATGGGGGGTTTACGAATCCGCGCCAGACGCTACATCTATGTTCTATGAATGTTCTCGTCTGGTATAAGCGCGATTTACGGGTGGAGGATCACCCGGCCCTGAGCCTTGCAGCGCAGGGGGCGGCGGTTTTGCCGCTGTATATCGTGGAACCGGGCTATTGGGCGGGGCCGGATACCTCTGCGCGGCAATGGGGGTTTGTTGCGGAAACCCTAGTGGGGTTGCGACGGGACTTGGCAAGATTAGGTGCGCCTTTGGTGGTGCGGGTTGGCGATGCGGTGGAGGTTTTGGCGCGGTTTTGCGGGCAAAACAACATCACGCGGATTGTCAGCCACCGGGAGGCCGGCAACGGGTGGAGCGTTGCGCGCGACAGGCGGGTGGCCGTTTGGGCGAGGGATGCCGGGATTGATTGGGTGGAGCTGGCGCAAGATCAGAGGCGGGTTGATGATGAATTGAACATCATCGAGGCTCCCACGGGCCTGCGTATGGTCGCGGGGATTGAGCCGGGGGTGATTCCCACCGCGCGGGCTTTACGCATGGCAGCGGACGCCTGCCCGCATCTGCAGTCGGGCGGGCGGGCGCAGGGATTGGCATTGCTGGACAGTTTTCTTGCACAGCGCGGCCGGGCTTATCGCCAAGCCATCCGCGCGCCCTTGAGCGCAGAGCGAACCTGTTCGCGTCTGTCGCCTTATCTCGCCATCGGCGCACTTTCGGCGCGAGAGGTAGAACAGACGATACTGGCGCGGCAGGAGACGCGACCCGGTCCGGATTGGGTGGCCAGTTTGCGCGCCTTTAAGAGTCGGATCGCGTGGCGGGCGTGCTTGCTGGCGGAAACGCCCCGGATAGATACGCAGCCCCCGCACCGGGGCGCGGTGGCTTTGCCGGGGCGGATGGCCGATGGCGCACGGTTTGAGGCTTGGGTCAGGGGCGAAACCGGCCTGCCCTATCTGGATGCCTGCATGCGCTATCTGGCAGCGACCGGCTGGATCAATTTCCGCGCTCGCGCGATGCTGACATCGGTGGCAACCCATCATCTATGGCTTGATTGGCAGGCCGTGGGGCATGTGTTGGCGCGTCGTTTTACCGATTATGATCCCGGCATCCACTGGCCACAAATCCAGATCCACGCGGGGGTGTCGGGGGCCAAACCAGCGCGCGTTATCGACCCGATCAAAGAGGGGCTTGCGCAAGACCCGCTTGGCCTGTTCACCCGGCGCTGGGTGCCGGAACTTGCAACGGTGCCGGACGCGTTTTTGCAATGCCCGTGGAAATGGCCGGGCGCACAAAGTATTTTGGGGTGGCGTTATCCCGAACCGGTTGTCGATGTTGCGACGGCCGCGCGGGCGGCGCGCCACGCAAATGGATCACAGCGAATGATGGAGGAACCGCAGGGAGACACGGTCCAGATATTGGATCGCCCTGCCAGACCCACGCAGCGCCGCGCCCGCCCTGCCCCGGTGGGCCAGCTTTGCCTTGATATCTGACGCGCACGCACAATTAAGGAAATGATCCCTGAAAAAGACACGCGACTTGCGCGGCTTTGCAACTGTCCGCGCATGTTTCAGGAAAATCGTCGAGTTAAATGCCAAGATCGGACCAAAAATATTACCAATTTTGTTGCCTTCATGCCAAAGCAGCCCTAATTGTACTCCGTCGCATACATAAGGGGGCCTCAAGCCATGTCACAACAGGTCGAGAAAAACGGGATCACGGTTGATACGCAGTTGGCGGAATTCATCGAGACGCGGGCTTTGCCCGGCACGGGGGTCACGGCGGAAGACTTTTGGCAGGGCCTGTCAGGGCTGATCAACACATTTGGCCCCGAAAACCGGGCGCTACTTGAAAAGCGTGCGCATCTTCAGGCACAGATTGATACTTGGCACAAAGCGCGCCGCAACCAACCGCATGACCCTGATGCCTATGAGCAGTTCCTTTTCGAGATCGGCTACATGGTCCCCGAAGGCGGTGACTTCACAATTGATACCGCCAATGCGGATGATGAGATTGCGCGGATTGCGGGGCCGCAACTGGTCGTTCCGATCACCAATGCCCGCTTTGCACTAAATGCCGCAAATGCGCGCTGGGGCAGCCTTTACGATGCGCTTTACGGCACCGATGCGATGGGTGTTCAGCCGCCCAAAGGCCCTTATGAGCGGGGCCATGGCGCGCGGGTTGTGGCGCGGGCGCGCATGTTTTTGGATGAGTCATTCCCGATCAAAGGGGCCAGCCATTCCGACGTGCAGCGGTATACCGTGCAAAACGGCGCACTTCTGGTGGACGATCAGCCGCTGGTGGACCCATCAAAATTCGCAGGCTATCGCGGCAACCCCAAAGCGCCCGATGCCATATTGCTAGTGAACAACGGGTTGCATGTCGAACTGGTGTTTGATCGTGCCCATCCGATCGGCAGCCGCGACCGGGCCTTGCTGGCGGATGTACGTTTGGAATCCGCGATATCCGTGATCATGGATTGCGAGGATTCGGTGGCTTGCGTGGATGCCGAAGATAAAGTTCTGGCCTATTCCAACTGGCTTGGCCTGATGGAAGGCGATCTGGAAGAAACCTTTGAGAAGAACGGCAAAGCACTGCGCCGCACGCTTGCCCCCGACATGGCCTATACGGCGCCGGATGGCAGCACCAAGAGCCTCAAGGGGCGCGCGCTGCTTTTGATCCGCAATGTCGGCCATCTGATGACAACACCTGCCATCCATGATGCCGATGGGAATGAGGCCTATGAGGGCCTGATGGATGCCGCGATCACAACACTTATTGCCATGCATGACCTCAAACGCGAGGGCGGCAATTCCGTAACCGGGTCCATCTATGTGGTGAAGCCCAAGCTGCACGGACCGGAAGAAGTGGCTTTTGCCAATGACATTTTCACAGCCTTGGAAAAGATGCTTGGCCTGCCGCAATTCACCGTCAAGTTGGGCGTGATGGATGAGGAACGGCGCACAACGGTCAA
>CALEMZ010000047.1 GCA_937910975.1 uncultured Pseudorhodobacter sp.
CCGGTCGGATGCGTCTGAGCGAAAGGTTCAAAGATCGCCTGACGCAGGTCTTGTGGCACTCCCGGCCCGGTGTCGGCCACCTCAATGCACAGCATCCCATGCCCTCGCGGATTTTGCGTTAGGCGCGCGGTGATATTAATGCCGCCACGGACGGTATTTTTCAACGCATTGGAGAGCAGGTTGGACAAACACTGCCGCAAGCGTTGCGGGTCAAGCTGCATGGCCACTTCAAGCCCCGCGTCGATATCCGAGGTTAGTTTCAGCCCTGCGGCGTCAATGCCGGGTTGGAACAAGTCAAGGGTTGTCAAAATCTCGCTGGAAGGGAACACCACTTTGGGGCGGATCGGCAGGCGCCCGACCTCGACCGCCGACATATCCAGAATATCGTCCAGAATGGTGGAAAGCCCCTCGGCCGCAGCGATCAGCACCGACAATCGGCATTGGCTGAGCGCATCTTTGTTGCGACGCAATTCAGCATGGCCCATGCCCAAAATCGCATTTAGCGGCGTTCGAAGTTCATGGCTCATCTGCGCCAGAAACCGGCTTTTTGCCTTGGTGTTGGCAAGTGCTGTTGCGCGATCTGCTGCCGATGCCTTGTGCAGGCGAATGTTGGAATTCATTGCAACCAAACCATAGGAAACAGCGCAGCCAATGGCGAAGCTGGACAGGCCAAGCCCGACAAGGTTGGTATCGATTCTTAGCCAGTAATAGGTATTACAGATGATAATCGGCAAAAGGATGCCCAACATGCCCGCATAGCCAAAGCGCAAATGGCTTGCCCGTGCCACAGCAAGTTGCAACAGCTGCGCCATGAGCATGCCAACCGCCAGAGCTTGCCCATAGCTTTCGGCTTGCATCCAAGTGAGCGAGGCCCCCAGCGCATAAAAGACTTCGCGCAAAAAGGAGAGGGCCGTGACAATATGATAGCGTTTGACATGCCGCTTGGGTGACAGCGCCCGCATATAGCGCATACCCAGCACGTCGCTGGTTACATTTCCAATGATGCATAATGCAACGATCCAGAGCGGCAGGTAAATCGTTGTCAACATCAGAGAAAATACGCTGGTAAGGATTCGACCCCAGCGCTCGCCACGGATCAAATCCAATTGGCGATTGATTTCGTGGATTTGGCTGTTGCCGTTGTGCATTGTCAGTGCGTCTCCCGTCTGTCTGCTATGCGCATCTTCAACCACAGGTTGGATAGTGCTCGCGTCGTAACGATGCGCACCCCAGCGTCCGGGTCAAGCTTTTTCAACCACCTGTGGCGATTGCCACTTCTTGCAGCAAGGCACCTTTGGGACCAAATACCAAGATACGGTTGTCTTCGGTTACGACCGCTGTCCAGCCGGTCCCAAAGGTTATGGCCTGCGGTTTTACGCCGTCGGGTAGGGTGATATTTTCGGGAAGAATGATGTTTTCGGGAAAGATTGGGGCGAGGGGGGCAGGGCGCGCGACAAAGCTTTGCGGCATGCGGGTGACAATCACCGAAACCACCGTTATGACGCCAATGATCATGGTGAGCGTTAACACAATCACCAACCACTTTAGAAACCTGAGGCTGGGCGGAAGCCCTTCCTGTGCCGGAGCCTGATCCATGGCCAATTCTTCCTTGCCTGTCTTACATGTGACGATCGGGGAGGCCCCGCCTGACCGCCTTGATAAGGCGCTTGCGCGCGATGTGCCAGAAGAAGCGTCGCTGTCGCGCTCGCGGCTGATGAAAATGATCGGTGAGGGGTTGGTCCTTCTCGATGGTGTGGCGATGACCAATCCCAAGGCCAAGGTCGCGGAAGGGCAGGTTTATGATCTGGTTCTTGAGGCTGCGCTGGATGTGGACACTTTGGCCGAGGATATTCCGCTGGAGGTGCTGTGGGAGGACGACGACCTGATCGTGGTCAATAAGCCCGTGGGCATGGTCGTGCATCCGGCACCGGGGTCTTGGTCGGGCACTTTGGTCAATGCGCTGCTGTATCATTTCGGTGGCAGGCTTTCGGGCGTGGGCGGCGAAAAGCGCCCCGGCATCGTGCACCGGATCGACAAGGAAACCTCGGGCCTTCTGGTGGTGGCAAAATCGGACCGCGCCCATCACGGGCTGGCGGCACAATTTGAGGCGCATACCGTGCATCGCCGCTATCTGGCCGTGGTCAATGGTGCGCCTGATGCCGCCGACCCGCGCTTGCGCGGGATCGCGGGTGCCAGCTTTGAGGCCAGCAATATTTTGCGCATCGCCACCAATCTGGCGCGCCACAAGACCGACCGCCAGCGGCAGGCCGTTTTCTATGAAGGTGTGGGCCGCCATGCCGTGACCCGTGCGCGCACCTTGGAAAGTTTTGGCACCCCGCCCGTGGCCGCCTTGGTGGAATGTTGGCTGGAAACCGGGCGCACCCATCAGATCAGGGTGCATATGGCCCATGCGGGCCATGGGCTGATCGGAGACCCAACCTATGGCGGCAGGCGCAAGGTTTCGGAGAAGGCGATCGGGGCAGCAGCCGTCGCAGCTGTCGCGGCCTTCCCGCGTCAGGCGCTCCATGCTGCCACCTTGGGTTTTGAGCATCCCGTCACGGGCGAAATGTTGGAGTTCTCGTCGCCGTTGCCAGCGGATATGGCCGACCTTTTGTCGTTATTGCGCGCATCGCCGACGGAATGACAGGCGCAGGCCTTGCCTGATTTCCTTGAAAGCCGGGTCAGACCTGCTACCCTTTAGAAAACCATTTACCGATCAGGGGCATTTCATGGCACAAATTGACCAAAGCCGTGCTGAATTTGAACCTAGCGAGGTTCTGGATTTCTGGTTTCCCGATACCGGGCATTGGACTGCGCCCGAAACCCACGCCGCCTTTTGGGATCAACGCATGCAAGGTGGCATGGATGCGGATATTATCGCGCGTTTTGCGGCGCTTACGCTTGCCGCAGCTACGGGCCGTCTGGATCATTGGACCGAAACGCCGCGCGGGCGTTTGGCACTATTGATCGCGTTGGATCAGTTCCCGCGCTCGCTTTGGCGCGATACGCCCGCCGCTTTTGCGCAGGACATCAAGGCCGCGAGATTGGCCGAAGACGGTATTCGCAATGGCGATTTCGACGGGCTCGCGGCATGGGAGCAGACCTTCTTCGTGATCTCTATCGGCCATTGCGAAGGCCCTGACCATCTGGAGCGGATGCATCGCCATCGCGCAACGGTTGAAAAAATTGCCGCCAATCTGCCGGCCCAACTGGCCCCGATGGCAGATCGGCTGCGTGCACAACATGAATTGGTAACAACGAACATCGCACGCTTTGGCCGCCACCCGCACCGAAACGCGACGCTAGGGCGGCCCTCAAGTGAGGTCGAGGCCACATATATCGCAACCGGCGACTTCCCTCACCTGCGCAAAGTGACTGCCCCCCAAACGGCCGGCTGACGAAACCATCGTGTTTGTGCCTTTGGGCGGACCCCGGATATGCGTTGCGGAATCTGACATATTCGTGATTGGACCGACACAAACATGGAACCGCAACGGAACCATATATAGTTGACGTTTAACGCGACAGATCAGGCCCGGACTTGCGGTGGCCTGACGAAGTGCGGAAATTTGCCAATCCCCCGGCATGGCACGAGACCAAAGGGGGGACGGAGGATGATGATGAGTACTTATGCAAATCTGCCAGCCCCCAGCCCGGAACAGGGCCTTAACCGCTATATGCAGGAAATACGCAAATTTCCGCTGTTGGAGCCGGAAGAAGAATACATGCTGGCCAAGCGCTGGGTGGACCATCAAGACAGCGCGGCGGCCCATAAGATGGTGACGTCGCACTTGCGCCTCGCCGCCAAAATAGCCATGGGCTATCGCGGCTACGGCCTGCCGCAGGCTGAGGTGATCTCGGAGGCGAATGTGGGGCTGATGCAGGCCGTTAAACGCTTTGATCCGGAAAAGGGTTTTCGTCTGGCGACCTATGCGATGTGGTGGATCCGCGCCTCGATTCAGGAATATATCCTGCGCTCTTGGTCGCTGGTAAAACTGGGCACGACCTCGGCGCAAAAGAAGCTGTTTTTCAACCTGCGCAAGGCCAAGGCCAAGCTTGGCGCGCTGGAGGAAGGCGATCTGCGCCCTGAAAATGTCGCCCAGATCGCTAAAGACCTTAACGTGACCGAGGCTGAGGTTATCTCAATGAACCGGCGCTTGTCGGGTGGGGATGCGTCCTTGAACGTCACTGTCGGGTCGGATGGTGAAGGGTCCACCCAATGGCAGGATTGGCTGGAAGATGAAGATAGCGATCAGGCCAATGATTACGCCGAAAAGGATGAGCTTGATACCCGGCGCGAGATGATGGTGCAGGCCATGGGCGTGCTGAATGACCGCGAGAAGGATATTTTGGTGCAACGCCGCCTGAATGATGTGCCGGTAACGCTGGAGGAGCTTTCCGAAAGCTATGGCGTCTCACGCGAGCGCATCCGCCAGATCGAAGTGCGTGCCTTTGAAAAGCTGCAAGACAAGATGCGCGAACTGGCGCGGGCCAAAGGTATGGTGATCCCAGCCTGAAACTCTTATCTGCAACAACGGAAATGGCCCCGCTTTTGGGGCCATTTTTTTGCGCCTGATCGAGAGGCCGAGCATTGTGATCCAACCTAAGCCCAAAACGTTTCAGAACCGATAGGCCTTATCTGGCGTCAAACGATAGGTTTTGGCCGCCAGCCCATTGTCCGCCATGAACCGGGCGATGGAGCCGAAGGTCGCCGTGGCCACGGACGCCCCATGATCTGCCGTCGTCAGTGCCTGAGAGGCAGCAGGGGCAAAAAGCCGCTTGAACCCGCCAATTGCAATCAGCTGTGGAGTGAAATGCGCCCCGATATTGGCCTTGATCTGCGTTACATCGCCTGTGCCGTAAAGGCTTGCCATCAGCACATCCAGCGTGTGTTCGGTGCAGTTCTGAAATTGGCTGCTGTTGGGATTGGCCAACACCGAGTAGCGTGGATTGTGAAGCGCGGCATAGGTCGGGCTGGCAATTACCTTCAACAGTTTCTTTTGTAACCGCGCATCAGGAATGATGATCCCCGCATCGAGACGATGCGCCCCGGCAAAGAAATCCGCCGGGCTGTCTTGCACCAAATTGCTGCGCGTACTGTTCTTGGTATCTTGATAGAGGTTATAGACCCGGTAGCCGGTGCCTGTTTTGCCATCTGCGGTCTTGATTTTCGACAACACCCAAAAGGCGACATGGGTGTAGCGCACGCCCTTTGGCAGTTGGCCGGGGTCGCGGCCCATCCGTGCCACAATCGCCACATGAGCACTGCGTGCTGCAAGGTCTTTTTGCACGCGGTTGGAAAAGGCCGCTACCTCTGCGGCGGGTAGCAACGGGTTCCCAGCTTCGCTACTGCCAGCATGGGCGGGCAAGGTGAGGCCAAGGGTAAGAAATGCAATTAAAATAAAGCGATACATGGTGGCTTCCTTTCGGTTGGATCAATCAAGTCTTGGTGCGCCATCCGGCGTAACGCGGCGTTTTGTGTGCGGCTGGGCAGCGCCTGCGCGGGCAAGATCACTGCCAACCGCAAGTGAACCCGCACCCACCTCGGCCAGTGCCGCCCCCGAAATGGTGATCCCTGCGCCGAATAAGATGATCGGCACCGCAATCACCGAAGCCGCGCCGGTCGCAATGGCCGCAGACCCGTGGCTGGAAGCTTGGCCGCTGTGGTTGATTGATTGGGCGGAGTGCTGGCCGCTGCCATCCGCAAGGGCAGGGCCTCCGACCAAGGCGAGGCAGGCAATACAGGCAGAAAGGCGGTTGTACATGGTGGTCTCCTACTGTGAACGTTGTTCAATGAACATGGTTCATGCTGCACTGGAGGTCAATATGATTTATGAACGTCGTTCAGTGACGTGGCGTCACACAGGCTTCTTCCCTTGTCCGGCCGGGAAGGCTAGGTTGCGACAAAGCCAATAGGGGGAACGCCATGACCAAACCAATCCGCTGGGGTATTCTTGGGGCTGCAAAATTCGCGCGCGAGCAAATGGCGCCTGCGATCCATGCCGCCTCAGGTGCCGAACTGGCCGCCATCGCCACCTCAAACCCGGAAAAGGCAGCCCCTTTTACCGCTTTTGCGCCGGGATTGGTGGTTCATTCCAGCTATGAGGCGCTGCTTGCCGATGCGTCAATTGACGCGGTCTATATTCCGCTGCCCAACCACCTGCATGTGGAATGGACGCTCAAGGCGCTCGCTGCCGGAAAACATGTGCTGACGGAAAAGCCGATTTGCCTGAAGGCCGCTGAAATCGCGCCGATCATTGCCGCGCGCGATGCCAGCGGCCTTCTGGCCGCCGAGGCCTATATGATCGTGCATCACCCGCAATGGCTGCGCGCCCGCGACCTCGTGCAATCGGGTGCGATCGGGCAGTTGACCCATGTGGACGGCGTTTTCACCTATGACAACCGCGCCGATCCCGGCAATATCCGCAACCGCGCCGATACCGGCGGCGGCGGGATTTATGATATTGGCGTCTACACTTACGGCTCTGCCCGTTTTGTTACAGGGGCGGAGCCGGAAGGTTTGCAGGCCCGGATGCAGCAAGAGAATGGCGTGGATGTCTGGGCGCAGGTCACGGGCATCATGGCAGGCCCCTTGGGGCGTTTTACCTATTCGGCCATCACCTCCATGCGCCTGCACAACCGTCAGGAAATGTCATTCCATGGCGATAAAGGCGTGATCCGGCTGACTGCGCCTTTTAACGCCAATGTTTTTGCCGAGGCGCAGTTGGAGCTGCGGCGGGGCATGTCCGTGACCACGGAACGCTGGCCGGGCGTGAACCAATATGTGCTGCAAGTGCAGAACTTTGGCGACAGCATCCGCACCGGCGCGCCCTATCCCTGCCCGTTGGAATTCACCCATGGCACCGCCCAAATGATCGACAAGGTTTTTGCGGCCGCCGAGGTGATTTCGCTGGCGTGAGCGGTTTAGGCGGGGTTCAGGCCTTGGCCTCCAGCCCCAGTTCAGCGCGCTTTTTCCGGCTCATCCCGGCGAGGACCAAATCATAGGATGCTGTGATATGGTCGCGCAGGGCCGCGTCCGAAAGCCCGCCGGGCGGGCCGTAATGCTGCAACCATTTCAGCCCGCGTGACGCCATATAGGGCGCGGGGCGGATGCCCTCTTCGTGCTGCAAAACCTCAAATGCCATCTCTGAGGCTTTGAACACCACCGTGCCTCCCTCCGCTGTGTCACTGTCCCAGCCGACAATCGCAAACACCTTGCCGCCGACCTTCCAGACATCGGCCCCGCCCCATTGCACCACATGGGTGGACGCGCGCAGACCCTTGCATACCGCATTGATCTGGTCGCGCGTCATTGCCCGTCAGTCCTCCATCGCTTCCAGCTCATCAATGAAGCCGGAAATCATGCTCAGGCCCTTGTCCCAGAAGGCCGGGTCCGAGGCATCAAGGCCGAAGGGGGCCAGAAGCTCCTTGTGATGCTTGGAGCCGCCGGCCTTCAGCATCTCAAAATACTTCTCCTCAAACCCCGGCAACCCGTCCGCATAGGCCGCATAAAGCGCGTTCACGAGGCCGTCGCCAAAGGCATAGGCGTAAACATAGAACGGCGAATGGACGAAATGCGGGACATAGGCCCAGAAGGTTTCGTAGCCGTCCATGAAATCAAACACCGGGCCAAGGCTTTGCGCCTGCACCGACATCCACAGCGCGTTGATATCATCGGGCGTCAATTCGCCCTCGCGCCGCGCAGCATGGAGCTTGCACTCAAAATCATAAAACGCGATTTGGCGGACGACGGTGTTGATCATATCCTCCACCTTGCCCGCCAGCAGGGTTTTGCGCTCGGCCTTGGTCTTGGCCCCGTCCAGCAGCTTGCGGAAGGTCAGCATTTCACCGAACACAGAGGCGGTTTCGGCCAGGGTCAGCGGGGTGGAGGACAGCAGCTCCCCCTGACCTGCCGCTAGTACCTGATGCACGCCGTGGCCTAGTTCATGCGCCAAGGTCATGACATCGCGGGGTTTTCCCAGATAGTTGAGCATCACATTGGGATGCACGGTTGTCACCGTCGGATGCGCGAATGCCCCCGGCGCTTTGCCCGGTTTTACGCCCGCATCGATCCAGCCCTTGGTAAAGAACGGCTCTGCCAGTTCCGCCATTTTGGGGCTGAAGGCGGCATAGGCCTCTGTCACCATGCGGCGCGCTTCGTCCCAATCGACAAGGCGCGGGGCCTCTTGCGGCAGGGGCGCGTTGCGGTCCCAGACTTGCAGGGTTTCCAGCCCCATCCATTTGGCTTTCAGCGCATAGTAGCGGTGGCTAAGCTTCGGATAGGCCGCCACAACCGCATTACGCAGCGCCTCCACCACTTCTGGCTCCACATGGTTGGCAAGGTGGCGCCCGGTTTGCGGCGTCGGCATTTTGCGCCAACGATCCTCAACCTCTTTTTCCTTGGCCAGCGTGTTATGAACCCGCGAGAACAGCTTGATATTCTTGTCAAATACCACCGCCAGCGCGCGCGCTGCCGCCTCACGCTTGGCGCGGTCGGTGTCGGTAAGCAGGTTCAGCGTGGCCTCAAGGTTCAGGGCCTCATCCTCGCCCGCAACCTCAAAGGTCAGCCCGGCCATGGTTTCGTCAAACAAACGGTTCCACGCGGCGGCGCCTACGGTGGATTGGTCATGCAAAAACCGCTCCAACTCATCAGACAACTGGTGCGGACGCATGGCGCGCATCCGGTCAAACACTGGCTTGTATCGGGCCAGATCTGCGTTGGAGGCCAGAAGGCGTTCCAGATGTGCCTCTTCCAAACGGTTGAATTCAAGGCTGAAAAACACCAAGGGCGTGGTGAAGGTGGTGATCTGGTCTTGTGCGTCGGCCATGAATTTGGCGCGATCAGAGTCCATGGTGTTTTGGTAATAGCGCAGCCCCGCGTAAGACATTACGCGCCCGGCGGTCACGTCAATCGCCTCATAATCCAGCACGCAGGCCAGCATGGCGGCTGCATCCAGACCTGCTAGCTTGCCTTCATACTTTGCCGCAAAATCGGCACAGGTTTTTTCCAGCCCAGCCAGATCGCGGGCAAATTCAGGCCCTTCGGGGGCGGGGTAAAGATCGGTCAGATCCCAGTCGGGCAGCTTTCCAAGCCCCCCTGAACCGGAGGCATTGGCATCATACACGGGACGGCGGGGGGATAGCGTCATGGGAACCTCTTTATTTTCGGCTTTCGCCATATCTATGCCTTGCGGATCAGCGGAACAACCCGGCCTTACCCAATTGCGCCGGCTTGCAACCCACGCAATACCTCTGCCGCAATCTCAAACGAGCGGATGCGGGCCTCAGGGTCGTGGATCATGCCGGTGATGATCAGCTCATCGGGGCGATAATCTTCCAACAAGCTGGCAAGCTGGCGTTGGATTGTCGCGGCGGATCCGGTGGCAGAGCATGACATGGCCTGCTCCACCTGCCGCAGCATGGGGGCGGGCACTTCGGCGGCGACATCGGCCACCGGGCGCGGCAGTTTGCCGGGGCGGCCCATGCGCAGGCGGGCAAAGGCCAGCAGTTGCGATGTGCGCAGAAAGGCCGCCTCGGCGTCCGTTTCCGCTGCGCAAACCCCGGCGGCCATCATCACAAACGGTTTGGCCAGATGGGTTGAGGGGCGGAAGGTGGCGCGGTAGGTTTCCAGCGCCTCGCCCAGCATGGCAGGGGCAAAATGCGAGGCAAAAGCATAGGGCAGGCCAAAATAAGCCGCCAGTTGCGCACCATAAAGGCTGGAGCCGAGGATCCACACCGGCACATGCGTGCCTGCGCCCGGAATGGCGCGCACGGGTGCCGTCTCAGGCATATCGCCGAGATAGGCGATAAGTTCCTGCACATCTTGGGGAAAGCTGTCTTCGGGGGCCATGTGGCGGCGCAGCGCGCGGGCAGTGGCCATATCCGTGCCGGGCGCGCGGCCTAAACCAAGGTCAATCCTGTCGGGGTAAAGGGTGGCCAGCGTGCCGAATTGTTCCGCAATCACCAAAGGCGCGTGATTGGGCAGCATTATCCCGCCCGCGCCAACGCGGATGGTCTTGGTGGCCGCCGCAACATGGCCGATGACAAGGGCGGTGGCGGCACTGGCGATGCCGGGCATGTTGTGATGCTCGGCCAGCCAATAGCGGGCATATCCCGCGCTTTCGGCGGCGCGGGCCAAACGTACGGTATTGGCAAAAGCATCAGCGGCGCTGCCCCCTTCGGGGATCGGCGACAGATCGAGCAGCGAGAATGATTGCATGGCGGGCCTCTCTTTTCCCCTAGCTATGCGCGGCGCGGGGCGATGCCAAGTGCTTAGGGCCGCCCCTTTTTGAGGCAGGTAGCAGCATTCGGGGCGTAAACGGCGCTATGGGGCTTTCCCTTCAAGCGGCTGCCTGCTTAAAATAAGGCTGATCGCGCGCCTCGGCTATGGCCCGCACAAGAGGGACTGCACCGGAATGACGCGCTATTTCAACGAAATGTACGAAAACGGTGAGGTTCGGCTGCCCTATCAGCAGCTGGACGAGTGGATGCGCAACATGCCCGCCGAGATACGGCATATGAAACAGGCTGAGGCTGAGGCGCTGTTTCGCCGCATCGGCATCACTTTTGCCGTTTATGGCGAGGGCGGCGACCCTGATCGCCTAATCCCGTTTGATATGTTCCCCCGCGTCTTTTCCGCGCTTGAATGGGCCAAGCTGGAACGCGGCGTCAAGCAGCGCGCCCGCGCGCTCAATGCCTTTCTGGCTGATGTTTACGGGCGCGGCGAGATTGTGCGCGCGGGTCGCATCCCGGCCAGTCTCGTCTATCAAAACGAAGCTTATGAGAAGGAAGTTGTGGGCATTTTGCCGCCAAAAGGCGTTTACAGCCATATTGTCGGCGTCGATCTGGTGCGCACCGGGCCGGATGAGTTTTTTGTGCTGGAGGATAACTGCCGCACACCTTCGGGCGTGTCTTATATGCTGGAAAATCGCGAGATCATGATGCGGATGTTTCCCGCGCTGTTTCGCGGAAACCGGATCGAGCCGGTGGATGTGTACCCAAGCCTTCTGCGCCGCACGCTGGCTTCTGTCGCGCCGCCTAAATGCAACGGCGAGCCTGTGATCGTGATTCTGACACCGGGGCATTTCAACTCTGCCTATTATGAGCATTCCTATCTTGCTGATCTGATGGGGGTGGAGTTGGTGGAGGGGCAGGATTTGTTCGTCGAGGGCGAATTTGTCTATATGCGCACCACCGAAGGACCGCGCCGGGTGGATGTGATTTACCGCCGGATTGATGATGCCTATATCGATCCGCTATGCTTTCGCCCCGATAGTATGCTGGGCATTCCGGGGCTGATGGATGTCTATCGGTCGGGCGGCGTTTCGATC
>CALEMZ010000048.1 GCA_937910975.1 uncultured Pseudorhodobacter sp.
GGCAAAATCAGGCGATCCTGATGACAGACGGCAGTCCACTTGGGGAATGTCGGATCGAACGCTTTTTCTTTGTGTCCGATGGTAGCGGCACCATGGCGCTGATGAATGCGTTCGGAAACGGAGCAATCGCTCTGGACAGCGCAAATTTCGCCCCCCCCACCTGTTTATATTTGCTTTTGTCGCGGCACTGATATCCTGACGCCTGACGGATACAGAAAGATTGAAACGCTTCGTATTGGCGACCTTATAATCAACGAAATGGGGGCGGCTAAGCCAATCCGCTGGATATCCTATACCACCGCTTCAATTATGGAAATGTTTCGAGATCCGAACCGCAGGCCAGTTCGCATTCCAGCAAACGCGATAGAGCCGGGTGTGCCATCCTCCGATCTTTTTGTGTCGGCCCAGCACCGTGTAGTCCTGGAAGACGCAAGCGCCGAGCTATTGTTCGGGCAAAACAAGGTACTAGCCATTGCAAAACATCTAGTCGGATCAATCGCAGAATGGGCGATGCCAGCTTCAACAGTGGAATATTATCATCTTCTGCTTGATTCCCATGACATTGTGATTGCAAACAATCTGGCTTCGGAAAGTTTTCAACTTTCGCTAAGGGGGTTCGCTGGAATGTCGCATGAAGCGCAACGCTCTCTTACCGAGGCGTTGCCTGACGCTGAGTTGCAGGAGTATTTCAATAAGGCTGATGTGCTGCCCACTTTAGCAGCTTTTGAAACCAAAGTTCTGACCAAACACATGTTCAAAGACAACACCTGCCCTGCGTTACCCGCGGACGAACGGGTTGAGTTCCAAACCCTGATAGCGGCCTGATGGCTACAAGTAAGCGTAGGGTGGGGTTCCACCCCACCGTTTCTTTCCGCTAATTCCCTCCGCTTGCACGGGTCAAAGCTCGGTTAGAGAAGTTCTATTGTCATTATATGTCAAAATATTATCGAAGTGCGCGCGCGTGCTCACGCAGCTGGCGCCCCGATCAAAACAGATGACAAGCTCCCCCCAAACATGCTCATCTACCCTCATCCGAAGCAAGCGTAGGCAGCACCATGACCACCCATGAGCCCAAACTGTCTCCCGTTGAGGAGTTGCGCGCCAATGTCTCGCAGCCCTTTGGGCAGGCTCGCGCCATGCCAAAATCCGTCTACACATCGCCCGAATTTACCGCCCTTGAGCAGCAGCATATCTTCGCCCAAGACTGGCTCTGCGCGGGCCGGGCCGACACCTTAAAAAACCCCGGCGATTACCTGACCATGGAAATCGCGGGCGAGCCGATCATCGTGCTGCGTGACCGCGACGGCACCCTGCGGGCCATGTCCAACGTCTGCCGTCACCGCATGTCGATACTGCTGGAAGGCCGCGGCAACACCCGCGCCATCACCTGCCCCTACCACGCCTGGACCTATAATCTCGACGGCTCCCTGCGCGGCGCGCCCGCCATGATGCATAACGAGGCCTTTTGCAAAGATCAGGTGAACCTGCCCCAGATCCGCTGTCTGGACTGGCTCGGCTGGATCATGGTCACCCTCAACCCCGACGCCCCGCCGCCGCATGAGCGGCTGAAAGGGGTGGAAGCCTTGGTCGGCTATCTTGATATGGGCACCTATGTGGAAACCTTTCGCGAGGAGTATCAATGGGATACCAACTGGAAGGTGCTGGCCGAGAACTTCATGGAAAGCTACCACCTGCCCGTCTGCCATGCTGGCACCATCGGCGGCTCGGTGGACCTTGCATTGATGACCTGCCCCGAAGGCGAGCCGGGCTTCAACTATCATTGGATCATGAAGAACGACACGGTGAAGCTTTCGCTTGCCCATCCCGACAACACCACGCTCACGGGGGACCAACGCCGGATAACATGGCTGCTGGCCATCTATCCCTCGCTTTTGATCACGCTGACGCCGGGCTATTTCTGGTATCTTTGCCTGACCCCCGACGGGCCAGGCCGCGTGAAAATCCTCTATGGCGGCGGGTTGCACCCTGATTGGGTAGCCGACCCGCAAGCCCAAACGCATCTGGAAACAGTCAAAGCCCTGCTCGACCGCGTAAATGACGAAGATCGTGGCTGCACCGAAAAAGTCTATCGTGGGCTTTGTGCCACGCTTTCGGGGCCGGGCCATCTGTCACATCTGGAGCGGCCAAATTTTGAATTCGCGACCTATATCGCCAGCAAGATGCCCTGACAGCGTGACGCCCAAAAAGCCGCCCCTCTACAGCGGCATCAATCTTGCGGCCATGCCCGGCAGCTCATCAAAATGGGCCAGCACAGCATCGGGAGCCAAGCGTTCCACCCCGCCGCCTTCCGGGCCAAAGCCAACCAGTACAATCGGCACACCCGCCGCGCGTGCGGTGTCGCGGTCGGTGATAGTATCGCCAATCAAGATGGAGCGCGCGACATTGCCCTTGGCCCGCGCCACCGCCTCGAAATAGGGCGCAGGGTCGGGCTTGCGCTGCGGCAAGGTATCGGCCCCGATCAAGGCATCAAACAAACCTGAGATTCGCAGTTTCGCGCAAAGATCAACGGCAAGGCCTTCGGGCTTGTTGGTGCAGATCGCGGTCGCAAAGCCTGCACGGCGCAACGCCTCCACCGCCGCCACAGCGCCCGGATAAAGCGTGGTGTGCACATCAATCGCGTCACCGTAGGCGCGCAGCAACAGCGGGTATTGCGCATCCACATCCGCCTCAGTCCACGCCCCCCCCAAACGCCCAAACCCTAGCCGCAACATCGCGCGCCCACCTGCGAAGGCCGTCAGCGCATCCGTCACAGGGTCCAGAACCCGCCCAAGCCCCAAGCCCTCAAAACAGGCATTGGCCGAGGCGATCAGATCACCGCTGGTATCCGCCAAAGTGCCATCCAAATCAAAAACCACCGTGCGCATCACCACTCCTATATGTCAGGGCTGAAATAGCCCGTTATCCCCCCCGACCTTGCGACTCGGACACTCCCGTGTAAAAGGGATTGATCGCTGAGGGAAAGGGTTTCATGTCAGTTTCATTGATCGTGCTCGCCGCCGGAAAAGGCACGCGAATGGATTCGGACCTGCCGAAAGTTTTGCATCGGCTCGGTGCGGCCCCCCTGCTTTATCACGCGCTCCAAGCAGGTCAGACGCTTGATCCGGCACAGATCGTAGTGGTCGCGGGCCATGGCGCGTCTTTGGTTGAAAAATCTGCGCACGCCTTTGATGCTGCAATCGAGGTTGTGCATCAGGCCGAACAGCTTGGGACAGGCCATGCCGTCGCACAAGCCGCCCCGCTGCTAGCCAATGCACCCGGCGATGTGATTGTTCTATATGGCGATACGCCTTTCGTCCGCACCGACACCCTGCAAGCCATGCTGGACGCCCGCGCCCGCCATGCCGTAGTCGTGCTGGGGTTTGAGGCTGCCGATCCTGGCCGCTATGGCCGTTTGGTAGTCGATAGCGACAGCTTGGATCGCATCGTTGAATTCAAAGATGCAACGGATGAAGAACGCGTCATAACACTTTGTAATTCAGGAGTTATCTGCGCTGATGCTTCCCTTCTGTTCGATCTGGTCGCGCTGGTCGGAAACGAAAATGCCTCGGGTGAGTATTACCTGACCGATATCGTGGCCCTGGCCCGCGCCAAGGGCCTTTCTGCGGGTGTGGTCATCTGTGATGAGGCCGAGACGCTTGGCATCAACACCCGTGCTGAACTGGCCGCGGCAGAAGCCGCATTTCAGGCCCGGATGCGGGCCGAAGCGATGGAAAACGGCGTGACACTTGCTGACCCAGCGACGGTCTATTTTGCGCTGGATACCGTGATTGGCCGCGATACGACCATTGGTCCCAATGTTGTTTTTGGCCCGCGTGTCACGATTGAATCCGGCGCAGAGATCAAGGCCTTTTGCCATCTGGAGGGCTGCCATATCAGCCGTGGAGCCAGCGTTGGCCCCTTTGCCCGCCTGCGCCCCGGTGCGGAACTGGCTGAAGATGTACATGTTGGCAATTTTGTCGAGATCAAGAACACGGTGCTCGATGAAGGCGTCAAGGTCGGTCACCTTACCTATCTGGGCGACACCCATGTCGGCGAGCATACCAATATCGGCGCGGGCACCATCACCTGCAATTATGATGGCGTGAACAAGCATCGCACCGAAATCGGCCCCCGCGTGTTCATCGGCTCCAACACGATGCTGGTGGCCCCTGTCACCATTGGCCGCGATGCCATGACCGGCTCTGGCTCTGTCATCACCGAAAACGTGCCCGCCGAGGCGCTTGCCTTGGGGCGCGCCAAACAAGTCAACAAGCCCGGTCTGGCTGTCAGACTGTTCGACAGGTTAAAATCCATCAAGGCAAAACGCCAAAAAGAGGGCCAGTAGTATGTGCGGAATTGTCGGCGTATTGGGTACGCATGAGGTGGCACCGTTGCTGGTCGAGGCACTTAAGCGGCTTGAATACAGGGGCTATGATTCCGCCGGGATCGCTACAGTAAACAACGGAAAACTGGACCGCCGCCGCGCCGTAGGCAAGCTTGTGAACCTTTCGGACCTGCTGGTGCATGAGCCGCTCGCCGGGAAATCCGGCATTGGCCAGACACGCTGGGCCACCCATGGCGGCGTAACCGTCCACAACGCCCACCCGCATCGCTCTGGTTCGGTGGCTATGGTGCATAACGGGATCATTGAAAACTTCCGCAGCTTGCGCGAGGAACTCTCGGCTCAGGGCCTGCCCTTTGAATCGGAAACCGACACTGAGTCCGTGGTGGTCCTGGTGCGCAGCTATCTGGACGCGGGCCAGACCCCGCTTGCCGCCGTACAAAAGGCCGTAGCACGCCTGCATGGGGCCTTTGCGCTGTGCTTTTTGTTCGATGGCATGGATGATCTGATGATCGGGGCGCGCCATGGTGCCCCTCTGGCGGTAGGCTATGGGACGGGTGAAAACTACATCGGTTCGGACGCGCTGGCCCTAGCCCCCATGACGGATGAACTCTCATACCTCGAAGATGGTGATGTTGTTGAAGTGAGCCGCAACAGTGTCGCGATCTATGATATTGATGGCCATCTCGCCAATCGTCCCAAAGTGAAGATCGCGCAGGACCTGACCCGCATCGACAAGGGCGGCTTCAAGCATTTCATGGCCAAAGAAATCGCCGAACAGCCTATGGTTTTGTCCGGTGCCCTCCAGAATATGACGGCGGGAGGCACGCTTAAGCTGCCGGAGGGCGTTGATTTCAAAGGTGTTGACCGACTGACCTTGGTGGCCTGCGGCACCGCCAATATTGCTTGCATGGTCGCAAAATACTGGTTCGAGCAGCTTGCGGGCTTGCCCGTTGATGTAGATATCGCCTCTGAATTCCGTTACCGCGAACCACCGCTTTCGCCAAACTCCTGGGCCATTTTTGTCAGCCAGTCCGGCGAAACCGCCGATACGCTGGCCGCGCTGCGCTATTGCAAGGATAAGGTCGCCAAGATCGTCGCGGTGGTCAATGTGCCTTCCTCCTCGATCTCGCGCGAAGCGGATTTGTCGTTGCCCATCAATGCGGGCGTCGAGGTGGGTGTTGCGTCAACCAAAGCTTTCAGCTGCCAACTGGCCACTTTGGCCGTTCTGGCGCTCAAGGCCGCAATGGATCGCGGTCGTCTGACACCCGAACAACTGACCAGCCACATTGCTGCCCTGCAAAACTTGCCCGGCCTTATAAGCGAGGCCCTTAGCATTGCGCCACAAGTCTCGCGCATTGCCGAAGAATTGGCCGATGCGCAGGATGTGCTGTTCCTGGGGCGCGGTCCGATGTATCCGCTGGCGCTGGAAGGTGCTCTGAAACTCAAGGAAATCAGCTATATCCATGCAGAAGGCTATGCCTCGGGCGAATTGAAGCACGGCCCGATTGCCCTGATTGATGCGGCGGTCCCGGTTGTTGTTATGGCCCCGCGCGATGCTTTGTTCGAAAAAACCGTCTCGAACATGCAAGAGGTGATGGCCCGCAACGGCAAGGTTCTGCTGATCTCGGACGCGCGCGGCGTGGCTGAGGCTGGCATGGGCTGCTGGCGCACGCTGGTGATGCCTTCGGTGCCCGATTTCCTCGCCCCGATCCTCTATGCCGTGCCCGCACAGCTATTGGCCTATCACACGGCCATCGCCAAAGGCACCGATGTGGACCAACCACGCAACCTAGCCAAATCGGTGACAGTCGAATGACCCCAGAACACGCAATCGCCGAAATCAAAGCCTTGTCACGCCCCGGCGCGGCCGAACAAATGGCCGCCTATCATAAGGTCGAACGCCCCTATCTTGGCACGGCCAACCCCGAAATTGATACGCTGTGCAAGGCTTGGCGGGCCGATCTTGACCTCGATCAACGCCTCGCGCTTTGTGCCGGGCTTTGGAATAGCAATATCCATGAGGCTCGCATCGCGGCGGCAAAACTGCTTACCCAAGCGCGCATCCGGCCCGATGACAGCGGCGCATGGGATCTGATCTGCGCGTGGGTACCGGAGTTTGACGCCTGGGCCATCGCCGACCACGTCTGCATTGCTGCCCAAAAACGCATTACCGCCGATCCCACCCGGCTTGATACCGTGGAAAGCTGGACGACCAGCCCCCTGATGTGGACGCGCCGCGCCGCACTTGTCTCCACCCTGCCCTTCGCGCGGCTCAACAACCTCAAACCGCAAGAGACGGAGGCCCGCGAGCGCGTACTAAGCTGGGCCGCCTCCTACCTCTCTGATAAAGACTGGTTTATCCAAAAGGCCGTGGCTTGGTGGCTGCGTGATCTGTCAAAACATGACGCGGCCCGAACAGAGGCCTTTCTGGCCGAATTCGGCGACCTGATGAAGACATGGGCGCGCAAAGAGGCTGGCCAATACTTGCCTTAACGGGAAGGGGGCAGCCTTTTTCGGGGGCATCGAGCCCCCTCAAAAGGCATTGCCATTGCCAAGTGGAATGCGCTTCGCCCCCATTTCATCTTTGCAAAAACGTTCCATCGCGTGCCAAACCGCGCCATCAAAGACGTATTTTTGTCAAAACGCGGGATAGGTCAGGGCGTCAGCCGCCCGTATGGCTCATATGCCGGGTCATCTGCCCATCCACCTTCTGGCGGGAATAGTCGAAATCATGGCCCTTGGGTTTGCGCTCAATCGCCGCCCGTATCGCGGTTTCCAGTAGCGCATCCTCGGTACTGGCCCGTAAATGCCCGCGCAGATCCGCCATGTCTTCTTGGCCAAGGCACATGTAAAGCTCTCCCGTGCAGGTCAGGCGCACACGGTTGCAGCTTTCACAGAAATTGTGGGTGAGCGGCGTGATGAAGCCGAGTTTCTGGCCCGTCTCCTCCAGCCGCACATAGCGCGCAGGCCCGCCCGTGCGCTCATCCAGATCGGTCACAGTAAACCGCTCCCGCAGGCGGGCGCGCAGGTCTTTCAGGCTCCAGTACTGATCAATTCGATCTTCATTGCCAAGGTCGCCCATCGGCATTACCTCGATAAAGGTCAGATCATGATCTTCCTTTGCACACCAATCGGTTAGCGAAAAAAGTTCATCCTCATTGAAGCCCTTGAGTGCCACCGCATTGATTTTCACCCGGAGCCCGACTTCCTTGGCCGCAGCTATCCCGTCCAACACCTGCGCAAGCCGCCCCCAACGTGTTACCTGCGCGAATTTATCCGCGTCCAACGTGTCCAGCGAAACGTTAATTCGCTTCACGCCGCAAGCCACCAGATCAGCCGCATATTTGCGCAACTGGCTGCCGTTTGTTGTCAGCGTCAGCTCCTTAAGCGCGCCCGTCTCCAAATGCCGGGTCATCCCCGCAAAGAAAGTCATGATGCCCTTGCGCACCAAAGGCTCGCCGCCCGTTATCCGCAGCTTTTCCACGCCCATGCGGATGAAGGTGGAACACATGCGGTCCAGCTCCTCCAGCGTCAGCAATTCGGTCTTGGGCAGAAAGCTCATATTCTCCGACATGCAATAGACACAGCGGAAATCGCAGCGATCCGTCACAGAGACGCGCAGATAGCTAATGGCACGGGCGAATGGGTCGATAAGAGGCATTGTCATGTCCGGAAACTAGACCCGCGCGCTGGCCGAAGCAAGGGCATTGAAAGCCTCGAACCGCGCGACTATTAATGCGGCATGAAACTGATGCTCCTCTTGCTGATCCCCGTGCTGCTGCTTTCGGGCTGCGCCAATCTGCCGTTTTTTAAAAGCACGAATGTTGTAATGGGGCCAACGGAGGCGATTGGCCAACGCCCACAATCACGCCCGATTTCGCAAACCGCCATGGCACCGCCCAAGGGCGCGCGCACAGCCGCAACCTTGGATACCACAACTGCCGAACAAAAGGCCGCAGCCCTTGCTGCCCCCGTCAAACCTGCGGGCGAGCACTCCTTGGGCGAAACAGTTGTCGCCTTGGGTAACGTTATGGAGCCGGGATTCTGGCTGCGCGCGGCCCTGGTCAAAACGGCTGGGCCGGGGCGTGTGATTACGGCGGGCGGGGCCTCTATCGCCGTGAAACTGATTCCCGGCGAGGGGGCGGCGCAACTATCGCTGGCCGCGTTTCGCGCGTTGAACCTACCGCTAACCAACCTACCGAAAGTGACAATCTTTGACCAATAAACCCATACCAAACAGACATCTGTTCCCGTCCTATGGCGATTGGGCCGCTATGCGCGCGGGCTTTGCATGGCATTGGCCGGAGCGGTTCAACATCGCGCAGGCTTGTTGCGATGATTGGGCAGCGTATAACCCGGACCGTGTGGCCATTACCGAGATCACCGAAGACGGTGCAACCGATTGGACCTATGGCGCGCTGAAAGATGCCTCCGACCGTTTGGCCAGCGCGTTCAAGGCCGCTGGCGTGGTCCGAGGTGATCGGGTGGCGGTGCTTTTATCGCAATCCGCCGCAGTTGCAATCACCCATTTTGCGGCGATGAAGCTGGGGGCGGTGGCGCTACCTCTGTTCACGCTTTTTGGGGAGGATGCGCTGCTTTACCGGCTGGCCGATTCCGGGGCCAGCGCGGTTGTAACTGATGCCGAAAGCCTGCCAAAACTTTTGAATATCCGCGCGCAACTTACTGATCTCAATTCAATTTTCTGCACAACGGCTCGACCTCAGGCCAAAGCGTTTTGGACCGAGATTGCCGAACATTCACCGCTACCCGAGGCCATAGACACAAGCGCTGAGGATCCGGCGGTGATGATCTATACCTCTGGCACCACCGGCCCGCCCAAAGGGGTTTTGCACGCGCATCGGTTCTTGTTTGGCCATTTGCCCTGCATGGAACTGACGCATGAGGGCTTTCCCCAGCCCGGCGACAAGGGCTGGACCCCCGCCGATTGGGCCTGGATCGGCGGGTTGATGGATATGGCGATGCCCTGCCTTTATTACGGTGTGCCTTTGGTCGCGCATCGCATGCGCAAGTTTGAGACGGGTGCGGCCTACGCCCTGATCGCCGCCCATGGCATCCGCAACCTCTTTTTGCCGCCCACCGCGCTCAAGCTGATGCGCGGCACACCGGTGCCGGCTGGGGTGAATATCCGCTCCATCTCCTCGGGCGGGGAAAGCCTTGGGGCGGAAATGCTGGAATGGGGGAAGACCGCGCTTGGCGCCCCGATCAATGAGCTTTATGGCCAGACCGAATGCAACCTGTGCATCACGCAAGCGGAAGGTTTCATGGCGGTGAAAGCCGGCACTATGGGCCAGGCCCTTCCCGGTTTTGACGTTGCCGTCTTTGATGATCAGGGCCGCGCCTGCGCGCCGGGGGAAATGGGCGAGATTTGCATTCGCAAAGGGGCGGCCAGCATGTTCCTGCGCTATTGGAACCAGCCTGAAAAAACGGCCGCGAAATTTCGTGGCGACTGGCTGCGTACGGGCGATCTGGGCAGCCAAGACGAACAGGGATATTTCACCTTCGCCTCCCGCGATGATGATGTGATCACCTCGGCGGGCTACCGCGTTGGTCCTTCGGAAATTGAAAACTGTTTGATGGGGGACGTGGATGTGGTTATGGCCGCCGCCGTGGGCATCCCAGACCCGGTTCGCACCGAAGTCATCCGCGCCTTTGTGGTATTGCGCGATGGGGCTACACCCGATGCCGCACGGCTTATCGCGCGGGTGCGCAGCCGCATCAGCCCCCATGTCGCCCCGCGTGACATTGTGTTTGTGGAAAGCTTGCCAATGACCGCCACCGGCAAGATCATGCGCAAAGAGCTGCGCAATATCTGAGGCCGCCCCGAATTCTCATTGAAAATTCGGGGCGTGCCGTTTTAGGCCGCAGGCATCCGTGCCTCAACCATGCCCGCATACCAGCTTGCGCCAAAGGGAATGGCGTCATCATCGAAGTTATAGGCGGGGTGATGCACCATCGCGGTATCGCCATTGCCAAGGAAAATATAGGCACCGGGGCGCTCATTGAGCATGAAGCTGAAATCCTCCGCCCCCATCAAAGGCGCTGTGTCGGTGTTAACCTTGCCAGAAACCGCCAGCGCCACCACGGCGGCAAAGCCGGTGTTTTCCACCGCATTCACCGTGGCCGGGTAGCCGCGCTCGAACACCACTTCTGCCGACGCACCAAAAGCCGCCGCCATCTGCACCGGAAGCACCATCAGCCGCGCCTCAACCTGATCTTGCACCGCCGCATCAAAGGTTCGCACCGTGCCTTTCAGCACGACCGTTTGCGGGATCACGTTATGGGCATTGCTATCAGTCGAAATCGCACAGGTGGAAACCACAATCTGCTTCATCGGGTCCACGTTGCGCGATGCGATGGATTGCAGCGCCACGATGATATGACTGGCCACCAATAGCGTATCAATACACTCATGCGGCTTGGCGGCATGGCCGCCCTTGCCCGTCACCGTAATCTGGAACTGGTCGGCAGCCGCCATGATCGGGCCCGTGCGCATTTCAAACTGGCCCACCGGGATGCCCGGCATATTGTGCATGCCGTACACTTCATTGATGCCCCAACGGTCCATCATGCCGTCCTTGCACATCTCATGCCCACCGCCACCGCCTTCTTCGGCTGGCTGAAAGATCACCACAGCTTTGCCGTCGAAATTACGGGTTTCACACAGATATTTCGCCGCACCCAGCAGCATGGTCGTATGCCCGTCATGGCCACATGCATGCATTATGCCGGGGGTTTTAGAGGCATAATCCAGCCCCGTCGCCTCTTTGATCGGCAGCGCGTCCATGTCGGCGCGCAGGCCAACAACCTTGCCGGAATCGGTTTTGCCATGGATAACGCCGACCACCCCGGTACGGCCGATACCTTCCACCACCTCATCGCAGCCATAGCTGCGCAACAGGTCCGCCACCTTGGCCGCCGTGCGATGCACTTCGAACAACAGCTCCGGGTTCTCATGAAAATCCCGGCGAATCGCGGTCAGTTCGGGCAGCATTTCGGCAAAACGGTTCTTGACGGGCATCTTGGCCTCCTCCAGATCAAGGGAATGGCGGCAGCGTGATCCAACTTGCACCGGGCCGCAAGGGTCAGAGCGCAGGTGCGACCTGAATTTTTGATCCGTCGGTAAAACGCGCAAAGCGGAAACGGCGCAAATCATGCCCCGGCGCGCGGCCCAGCACCAGATCTGCCAACACCCGCCCCATGCCGGGGCCAATGCCAAATCCGTGCCCGCTCATCCCCGTCGCAATCGTCAACCCGGCAATCGGGGCGGCATCCACCACCGGCACCACATCAGGCATCGTATCAATCATCCCCGCCCAAGTGGCGCGCAGGCGCGGACGGCCCCGATGCGGATAAGCTGCGGCAAAGGCATCTTGCACCGTGCCAAGCGCGTTCATATTCGGCGCAGGATCCAAAATCCGCATCCTCTCAAAAGGAGAAACCCTGTCCATATCCCATTTGCGCGGCGTGCGCCAAGCATCGGGAAAGCCCGCGGGGGCTGCAGCGCGAAAATGGGTGGATCGGAAATCTCTTTTCAAAGCAGTAAGATACGTGGAAAAGTTACGAAACGCATCTGGCCCGATGAAAAAGTCATGCACCGATCCCGGCGCTATCGTATAGCCGCCATCCATCCTGCGCCGAAAGGCAAAGCGGGTGTCGGCGGCATTGCCGGGGAAAATCTCGGGCAGGCTTTCGGTCGCGGCAACCGAGGCCAGCATCGACAGCTGCGGAATTGCCACCCCATGTGCGCGCAAAAACAGCGAAGACCACGCGCCCCCGGCCAGAACAACCGCAGCGCAGGTCACAGCACCCTTTTCGGTGATAACGCCCTGCACCCGGCCATTTGTCACGTCCAGCCCGCGCACCGCGCAATCCTCAACAATCGCGCAGCCTTTTTCCGCCAAAGCCGCCGCGATCATCGGCACCGCCACCCAAGGTTCCGCACGCGCATCCGAGGGCGTAATCATCCCCCCCGGCCAAGCTTCCGCGCCCAAAAGCTCCGCCATCTCACCGCGCGACAGCAACCGCGTATCCAGCCCATGTGCGCGGGCGTGCGGCATCCAATTCTCAAATTCAGTCATGTCCTTGGCGCTATTGGCCATATAGACCGCGCCCCCTTGGCAAAACCCTAGGCCTGGCCCCAGTTCCGCCGCCAGTTCGCGCCACAAGGCAAGGCTTTCAACCATGATCGGCAGCTCATCAAGGTCACGGCCCTGTTGGCGAATCCAGCCCCAGTTGCGCGAAGATTGCTCTGCCCCTACGCGGCCCTTCTCGCATAAAATCACCTTTTTGCCGGCGCGAGTCAGATACCATGCGGTCATCACCCCGATAATGCCGCCGCCAATCACCGCCACATCACAGGCCTTTGGCAGCGCGCCAGAAAACCGCGCGGGTTGATCCAGCGAAATGGGAAACCCGGT
>CALEMZ010000049.1 GCA_937910975.1 uncultured Pseudorhodobacter sp.
ACCCGTGCCGATGCGATTGAGGAGATGCGGCTGGCGCTCGATACGTTTGAGGTGGAAGGCATCGGGCATAATCTGCCCTTCTGCTCAGCCGTGATGGACCACCCGCGTTTTACTTCTGGAAATATCACGACGGCGTTCATTGCTGAGGAATACCCGGACGGCTTTGCGGGGGCTGTGTTGGACGCAGACACCCTGCGCCGCGTTGTGGCGGCGGCGGCGGCAATGAACCGGGTGGCCGAAATTCGCCGCACCCGGATTTCCGGCACGATGGACAACCATGAGCGTAAGGTCGGCACGGAGTGGAATGTGGCCCTGCAAGGCCAATCCCATGATGTGACCATCGCCGCAGATCACGCGGGTTCGACCGTGCGCTTTGCCGATGGCGCAGATCTGCGGGTAGAAAGTGATTGGACGCCGGGCCAGCCGCTCGCCCGCCTCACGGTGAACGGCACGCCTTTGGTGATGAAGGTCGGCAAAGTGCCTTCGGGCTTCCGGCTGCGCCTGCGTGGCGCGGACCTGATCTGCCATGTGCGCACCCCGCGTCAGGCGGAACTCGCCGGATTGATGCTGGAAAAGGTGGCGGCAGATACCTCGAAATTCCTGCTCTGCCCGATGCCGGGGCTGGTGGTGAAGATCAACGTGGGGATCGGTGATGAGGTGCAGGAAGGTCAGGCGCTGGCAACGGTTGAGGCGATGAAGATGGAAAACATCCTGCGGGCTGAGAAGAAAGGTGTGGTCAAGGCGATCAAGGCGAATGCCGGTGAGAGCCTTCGGGTTGATGAAATTATCATGGAGTTTGAATAACATGGCCTTCGCGCCCTGCCATCGCCTATCGGGTGCCCCGGTCTTCCGGCGCTTGCAGGCCGCAGTGCGCGCCTTAAATTTCTGTAGCGATATGCAACGCAAACACGGCGGGAAACAAACGCCAGTTTACCGCCCCGATGGGTATTTCTCCAGAATTTCCTGCCGGGCCAGCGGGAACTTGTCGATGGCTCGCGTTATTTCGCGCACATCCCAAGGGCGGGGCTTGCGAATTTCAACCCCGCCATCCTTATCCAGCAGCACCAGCGAAAAGCCGCGCGGGCGCAACTTTTGGCGAAAGAAAGTGGCGGCGGCGGGGTTGGTATCGGTAATCACGACCACATCGCGCTCTGCCAGCGCCTCAGGCTCCTGCGCCAGCAGTTCCAATTGCTTGGCAAAAGCCGGATCATTGGGGCTGTCGGAAAACACCACCACGAGCCGCTTGAGCCACAAGAACTCGGCCATCGTCACGCCCGTGGCATCAATCGCCACGAATGGCCGCGTCTCCTGCGCATTACCTGCGAATGGCAGAAAGACTGTCAGAACAATAATTTGAAGTATTTTCATGCGGCCTCCTCCCTCTGATATAGGGCGTCTTGGCCGTAAACCAAAGCAAGATTGTCAAAGGCGTTGCCCTTTGGCCGAAGTGAAGGAAAACGCCATGAGTGATGCGACGAAAACCTGGGCCGGGCTGGCGGAAAAAGAGCTTAAGGGCCGCGATCCGGAATCCCTGACATGGGAGACGCTGGAGGGCATCCGCGTCAAGCCGCTATACACCGAGGCCGATGTGGCGGGCCTGCCGCATATGGGCGGCGTGCCGGGGGTGGGACCATTTACGCGCGGCGTGCGGGCGACGATGTATGCAGGCCGCCCTTGGACCATTCGGCAATATGCCGGGTTTTCGACTGCTGAGGAAAGCAACGCTTTCTATCGCAAAGCTTTGGCGGCGGGCCAGCAGGGCGTTTCCGTGGCCTTCGATCTGGCCACTCATCGCGGATATGACAGCGACCACCCCCGCGTTGAGGGCGACGTGGGTAAAGCCGGTGTGGCAATTGACAGCGTTGAGGATATGAAGCAGTTGTTTGATGGCATTCCTCTGGAAAAAGTCAGTGTTTCCATGACGATGAATGGCGCGGTAATCCCGATCTTGGCCAGTTTCATCGTGACGGGGGAAGAGCAGGGCGTGGATCGCGCGGCGCTGTCGGGCACCATTCAGAATGATATTCTGAAGGAATTCATGGTGCGCAACACCTATGTTTATCCGCCCGAACCCTCGATGCGGATCATTGCGGATATCATCGAATATACATCGGCTGAGATGCCGAAGTTCAACTCCATCTCGATCTCGGGCTACCATATGCAAGAGGCGGGGGCGAACCTTGTGCAAGAGTTGGCCTATACGCTGGCCGATGGCCGCGAATATGTGCGCGCCGCGATTGCGCGCGGCATGGATGTGGATGCCTTTGCGGGACGGCTCAGCTTTTTCTTCGCCATCGGCATGAATTTCTTTATGGAGGCCGCAAAACTGCGTGCCGCCCGGCTGCTTTGGCACCGCATCATGACCGAGTTTGGCGCAAAGAAACCCGGCTCCCTGATGCTGCGCACCCATTGCCAGACCTCCGGCGTGTCGTTGCAAGAGCAAGACCCCTATAACAACGTCGTGCGCACCGCCTATGAGGCGATGGCGGCGGCATTGGGCGGTACACAGAGCCTGCACACCAATGCGCTGGATGAGGCGATGGCCCTGCCAACCGAATTCTCGGCGCGCATTGCGCGCAATACCCAATTGATTTTGCAAGAAGAAACCGGAATCACGAAGGTGGTCGACCCATTGGCGGGCAGCTACTACGTTGAAAGCCTGACGGCGGAACTGGCCGAAAAGGCTTGGGCGCTGATTCAGGAGGTTGAGGAGATGGGCGGCATGACCAAGGCCGTGGCCAGTGGCATGCCCAAGCTGCGGATCGAGGAATCCGCCGCCCGCCGTCAAGCCATGATCGACCGGGGCGAAGAGGTGATCGTGGGGGTTAACAAATACAAACTGGCGACCCAGGACCCGATCGATATTCTCGATATCGACAATGTGGCAGTGCGCGAAAGCCAGATCGTGCGGCTCAACCAGATGCGCGCCACCCGTGATCAGGCCGCCTGCGACGCGGCGTTGAGTGAGCTGACACGCCGCGCGGCCGAGGGGGGAAATCTGTTGGAAGCCGCGGTGGACGCATCGCGCGCAAGAGCATCAGTAGGAGAGATCAGCATGGCAATGGAAAAGGTTTTCGGCCGCCACCGTGCGGAAGTCAAAACCCTCGCAGGCGTTTATGGGGCGGCCTACGCGGGCGACGCTGGCTTTGCCGCGATCCAGAAGGATGTGGAGGCCTTCGCCGAGGCCGAGGGGCGCCGCCCCCGGATGCTGGTGGTCAAAATGGGTCAGGACGGACATGACCGGGGCGCGAAAGTTATTGCCA
>CALEMZ010000050.1 GCA_937910975.1 uncultured Pseudorhodobacter sp.
CAGCGCCGCTATGTTGAAAGCCTTAGCGCCTATGCCCGGCAATTCCTTGATATGATGGGGAAACCGGATGTGGATCACATCTCTGGCCTCTCTCCAGCGATCTCGATTGAGCAAAAGACCACCTCGAAAAACCCGCGCTCTACCGTCGGCACGGTGACTGAAATTTACGACTATATGCGCCTGTTGTTCGCCCGCACCGGCACGCCCTTCAGCCCCACCACAGGCAAGCCGATCACCGCACAGCAGGTGCAGGATATGGTCGATATCATCATGGCGATGGAGGAGGGCACCCGTGCCTATCTGCTGGCCCCGATCGTCCGTGACCGTAAGGGTGAGTATAGAAAAGAGTTTCAGGAGCTGCGCAAACAAGGCTTTCAGCGCGTGAAAGTCGATGGCCAGTTCTATGAACTTGAAGACGCGCCGACGCTGGACAAGAAATTCCGCCACGATATCGACGTGGTGGTGGACCGGATCGTGGTGAAAACGGGCATTGAAACCCGGCTTGCCGATAGCCTGCGCACCGCACTCAACCTTGCTGATGGTATTGCCATTTTGGAACTGGCGAATGAGGCGGCGACCCGCACCACCTTTTCGGAAAAATTTGCCTGCCCGGTTTCGGGATTTACCATCCCCGAGATTGAGCCGCGCCTGTTTTCCTTCAATGCCCCCTTCGGGGCTTGCCCGGTTTGTGATGGTTTGGGCGTCGAGTTGTTTTTCGATGAACGCCTGATTGTCCCCGACCAGAATTTGACATTGGCGCAAGGCGCTTTAGCCCCATGGGCAAAATCCAAAAGCCCATACTTCCATCAAACCATTGATGCCATTTCCAAACATTATGAGTTTGACAAGAAAGCCAAGTGGAAAGACCTGCCCGCGTTCGCGCAACAAGTGTTCTTGCATGGCTCGGGTGAGGAGGAGATCCAGTTTCGCTATGACGAGGGCGGGCGCATCTATCAGGTGAGCCGCGTCTTTGAGGGCGTGATCCCCAATATGGAGCGCCGTTTCCGTGAAACTGACAGCAACTGGGTGCGCGAGGAGTTTGAGCGTTACCAGAACAACCGCCCCTGCGGTGCCTGCGAAGGCTATCGTTTGCGCCCCGAAGCGTTGGCTGTGAAAATTGCAGGGCTTCACGCAGGCCAGGTCGTGCAAATGTCGATTAAGGAGGCACATGCGTGGATTGGCCATGTGCCGGAACATCTGACCAACCAAAATAATGAAATTGCCCGCGCAATCCTCAAGGAAATCCGCGAACGTCTTGGTTTTCTTGTGAATGTCGGCCTTGATTACCTCAGCCTCTCGCGCCATGCGGGCACGCTTTCGGGCGGCGAAAGTCAACGCATTCGGCTGGCTTCACAAATTGGCTCTGGCCTTACTGGGGTGCTTTATGTGCTCGACGAGCCTTCCATCGGGTTGCATCAACGCGACAATGACCGTCTGCTTACCACGTTGAAAAACCTACGCGATCAGGGCAATTCCGTCATCGTGGTCGAGCATGACGAAGACGCGATTCGCGCAGCCGATTACGTGTTTGATATGGGACCGGGGGCGGGGGTGCATGGCGGTCGGGTCGTTTCGCACGGAACGCCCGCGCAGGTAATGGCGGATCCGGCCAGCCTGACCGGGCAATATCTGCGTGGCACGCGGGAGATTGCGGTGCCGAAAACCCGGCGCAAAGGCACCGGAAAAAAGGTGACGGTGGTGAAGGCCACGGGCAATAACCTGCAAAATGTCACGGCGGATTTTCCCTTGGGTAAGTTTATCTGTGTGACGGGTGTTTCGGGTGGCGGCAAATCCACCCTGACCATCGAAACCCTGTTCAAAACCGCTGCAACCCGTCTTAATGGCGCCCGTGAAACCCCCACACCCTGCGAG
>CALEMZ010000051.1 GCA_937910975.1 uncultured Pseudorhodobacter sp.
GGGCCTCAAAACCCGCCAGCATTCGCAAAGCTGTCGTCTTGCCACAGCCTGAAGGGCCTAAGAATGACAGAAACTCGCCCTTGGCTATCGTCAAATTCAGGTCATGTGCAGCAAGAACATTTCCGAACCGCTTGGACACGTTCCTGAGTTCAGCAATCGGCGCCGCACCGGTCACAGGCGCGGCAGCGTTATATTCCTCACTGGTCATTTACTGCCAACTTTTCCAATTTTGATGAATACCATTCGTACTGCTAAAAGTGTAAGAAAATTCAATATGGTTGTATATATCATATTTTTGGTAGATTGAGTTTCATGTGGAGGAGACGGGATGAAGGACTGGATCGAAGCAACGGGCTCAATGATTTCAGCAATTGGTACCCAAGGGTTTGCCAAGGAGCTTTCCAAGGTCCTTAAAGCAATCGTTCCATTCGATTACACTGTGGTGTTCGGCTATTATGGCGCTGCAAGACCAATGGATTTATTCGACAATTTTCCCGAGCAAAAACGCAAGGTATTTGTTGAGGACTATCAGGATGGCCCCTATCTTCTGGATCCATTTTTTCTGGCCTGTGGCAATCGCGTGGAAGCTGGGCTGTACCGCATTCGCGACATAGCGCCAGACCGATTTTTTCAAGGCGAATATTTTCGCAATTATTACGCACGCACAGGGTTGGCCGAGGAAATTGGCTTCTTCATCGAAGTATCGGGCGGCGCCATGATTGTTGTGTCCCTGATGCGGTCTGAAAAAATGTTCTCAGCCAAAGAATTTCGCCAGGTTTCTGAGGTTTGGCCAGTTGTCCGAGCCGCGTGCCAACGCCATTGGCACGATCTTGCAACACAGTTTGGCAAGCAGGATCCAACCTCGTCGGAGTCTAATTTGCACCAAAGCGTCGAACAAGCGTTTCAGAACTTTGGCGCGGGTGTGTTGACGCCAAGGGAACGGCAAGTGGCGGAATTTACTCTCAAGGGTCATTCCGCAGATGCAGTTGGCAAGATCCTTGAAATTTCACCAGGAACCGTTCGCATTCATCGGCGCAACATCTACTCAAAATTGCGGATTAGGTCGCAAGGTGAACTGTTCTCCGGCTTTATCGAGGCTTTAGTGGCAAATCCGTGCTGACGTTTTGTCGGCATGTATTGTCACGACCCAGAAATCTAAGTGCAGGCAAGCCCGCCATCGGTCGGTGAAAACGCTGCGCCTCGAACGAAATATGGTCAAGACCGGCCGCACCAGCTTATCTTGATCTGACATCCAAAGCTGGCTTTGGGCCATCCCGCAGTTGGAAACGGCAGACTTGCGCACCCTGCACGAGCCCGCATATTTTGTAGGATCGGTCTTTTTGGGCTCAGAACCGCCTTGCGGGAGCGTAGCGCATAAACGGGTGTCGGGTTGATCTGAATGTCCGTTTCCGGCGTTTGGTCTGGGTCAGCTTGCGCTTGCAGCGAAGGCCCGCTTCTCTAATTGGGTGTAATCAGGCGGATCCCCGCGAATACTGACTTAGCCTATACCTCACCATATATACCCGATGCTCTGCCTGCCTGCAGGTCAAGTCTGGGCGTTTCTGCATCAGCATCTTGGCAATCTCACCGTTGTTTGTCGCTCCGTCCCTGACCGCTGCCATCACTAACGTGCGAGTTTTCCTGCGCGTTCCGCCGCCTATAAGTGATGGCCCCTTGTATGAAGGCTCTACGCCCCCAAGCGCTTTAGTGCGACGATGTGCTAAAGCCCGCCATGGTTGCCGTTCATGGCTTTCCGGTGAACCTGTCGCAGCGCGCTATTGATTGTCTTGTCCAACATGGTGCGAAGGTAGCATTACAAGGCCTGTAATGGATTCACTCTTGTTGGTGCGTTTGATACATAAGGCCGGGAAAAGTAACGCCTGTTGAATAGCACAAAAAACCCACGCCGTGTTTATCTTGCATCATTCCACTGTCGCTTTAGATCATAGATTGATTGCCCGCTATCCAAGTCAACATCAGGCCCGCCAACCTCACAATCGCTATTACTGCACTGAAGAAAAAACCAGTTGGTGCCGGTATCTGTCCATAGGTCTATGTCAGCGCAGCCGCATTCGCACCGGCGAACATCATACATTTTTGCAACGCGCACTTTTGCCATTTTCGACCCAACATATTTAGCGGAATGTGACGTATAGTTAGCCCATCAAGCCCGATTTGCAAGCCGCCAAGATCCGCCCACAGGCATCCCCGCCGCCTGCTCTTGCGGGAACGCAGTTACCGGCTTCTGCATCATCATGCAGGGGATTTTCGTCCGCTCCACCACAGACGCAGGCTTGCCGCAATTGTCAGCCCACGGGTTGCGCAAATATTGAATGAACCAGTTAGCCGAATCGGGCGTGTCATTGGTGGCAATGCAGGCATGGGTCGGCCATGTAACGCTTGATGAGGTGGAGCATTACACCCGCCGCGCGAACCGCCGAAAGGCCATATCGGGAACGCAATTTGTAAACAGCGGTAACTCACAGCGTAGCAATTGAATAAAAACAATGCGTTGCAAGGTGAATGGTAGGCCCGGAGGGACTCGAACCCCCAACCAAGGCGTTATGAGCGCCCTGCTCTAACCAATTGAGCTACAGGCCCAAAATCATGCCGCAATGAGACGGGATGATCGGGTGCGCTTTGCTATGCGGATCGCCCAGAAGGGTCAAGGATAGTTTGCCACAAAGGCCATAGTTAACCTGTTCGCAATTCTTTCATGCCATGCAGGATAGAGAAAAATGGGGGCTAACGTGGAAAAGAGCGGCATCAAAAGTAAGATTGGCCACTCGCGCAATAATGTCGCGACGATTGCTGTCAAAGGGGCGGCAAAGGCGTGGAGCCTCGCGCTTGCACGGGCGGCGCGGAATACGATGGGGCTGGAATTGGGGTTAAGCGCCTTGCGCCAGGACCGGCTTTCGCTGGCCGAGGTGTTGGAACTTCCACCAGAGCGGGCTCTCGTCGTGATGCTGGAGGGGCCAAAAGAAGGCCTTGGCCTAATTGTATTGGCGCCAGAGGTGTTGGCTGGCATTGTGGAAATGCAGATGGTCGGGCGCGTCAGTCAGGCCGCTTCCCCACCCCGGCGACCCACACGCACGGATGCGGCCATGGTCTCTGGCCTGATCGACAAGGCCCTTACGGGGCTGGAGCAGGACCTGTTACGTGATGCCGATCTCGTCTGGACGAGCGGGTTTCGCTATGCCTCTTTTTTGGAGGACGCCCGCCCCTTGGCCCTGCTTCTGGAAGATGTAACCTATCAGGTCTTGCGCGCGGAAGTTGATTTGGCTGATGGCGCAAAATCCGGGCAGATCTTTCTCGCCTTACCTGCTGACGGGCGCGGGCGCAGGCCGGCGGTCGCTGAAACGCCCCCAAGCCGGGCGGTCGAGATGGTATTTGCGGCAGCACTGAGCGAGCAGGTTATGTGCGCCAATGCTGAGTTGGTTGCCGTCTTGGCGCGATTGAAACTGCCGATTGATACCGTGCTGAAATTTAAAGCAGGTGATCCCGTGTTTCTTGGGAACGCCGCCCTTGACCAGATTGATATGGAGGGGTTGGATGGCACGCGCGTCGCGGGTGGAAAGCTGGGCCAAAACCGGGGCATGCGGGCTGTTCGCCTGATGGAGGATGCCAGCGCCGCCGCGCGTGTGCCTCCGCCGAAAAAAGAAGTGCAACTACCTGATATTTACACAGAAATTAGAAAGGCCGGGTAGCGGGCCACCCGGTCATTTGTTGATTAGTATCTCGGATGCCTACCCGGTGAAAACTCAGCAATGGCCAGCAATCAGATATGGCCAGATTCAGATCTGGAAAACATTGCTCGCGCCTTTCGCCGTTGATGTCGAGCGCGCCCTGATTCAGCCGTTCACATCAACCACGATGCGGCCTTTGTCTTGCCCTTTAAGGATTTCAGCCCCAAGTTTTGGCAAATCGGCCAAGACCGCGAGATGCACCATCGCCTCCAGCTTTTCCATCGGAAGATCGCTGGCAATCCGGTTCCACGCCCGAAGACGGTCCTCATAGGGGCGGATCACGCTGTCGATCCCCAACAAGTTGACACCGCGCAACAAGAACGGGATGACAGTGGCGGGCAAGCCGACCCCGCCGGCCAGGCCGACCGCAGCGACCGAAGTGCCATACTTCATCTGGCCCAGAACGCGCGCCAGCATGGCACCGCCCACCGCATCCACACAGCCCGCCCAGGTTTCGCCTTCCAGCGGTCGCTTCACAGTTTCGGCCAGCTCTTCGCGTGCCACGATACGCGCCGCCCCCAAACCGGTCAGATACTCAGCCGTTTCAGGCCGCCCGGTGACGGCTGCAACCTCATAGCCAAGATGCGCCAAAATCGCCGTGGCGACAGAGCCGACGCCCCCCGCAGCACCCGTCACCAATACAGGGCCCTGCCCCGGCTTCATCCCGTGGTCTTCCAGCGCCACAACCGCCAGCATCGCCGTAAAGCCCGCAGTGCCAACCGCCATTGCCTGCCGCGTGGTCAGCCCAGCCGGCAATGGCACCAGCCAATCGGCCCGGACCCGCGCCTTTTGCGCATAGCCGCCCCAATGCGCCTCGCCCACGCGCCAGCCGGTCAACACCACCTTGTCGCCCACGCTATAACGCGCATCCGAGGACGCCTCGACCGTGCCTGCAAAATCGATGCCCGGAACATGCGGATAGTTCCGCACCAGACCGCCCCCCGGCCCGATACAAAGCCCGTCCTTATAGTTGACGGTCGAATATTCCACCGCCACCGTCACCTCGCCTTCCGGCAAACGATCCAGACCGATCTGCTGCACGGAAGCCGAGGTTTTCCCTTCGGCATCCTTCTCGACGATCAAAGCGTTAAACATGAGGCCCTCCTTCAAATCCAGAATTTATCTTGCACAGTGGCCGGGCGCAGACCAGCGGGCGTTTCCACCTCCAGCCGCGTGCCCGCATCCCAATGGGTCATGCGTACCATCCCGATGGCGACATTGGCGCCAAAATCGGGGCTTGCCGCCGCCGAGGTGATCTGCCCCACCTTTTTGCCACCGGCCAGCAAAGGCCATGCGCGGTCACACGCAGGGATATCCCCCTCAATCGCGATGGCGCGGATTTGCTGCACCGGGCCTTCTTTGGCCACCCGCAGCAGCGCATCGCGGCCAATGCAGCCAATGGCCGTATTGGTGTTGCAAAACTTGCCCAATCCGCATTCATGCGGCGTGTTATTGCGGGTCATGTCATTGCCATAAGACAATAAGCCGCCCTCGATCCGCTCGATCATATTGGGGCAGCCGGCGCGCACCTGCAAATCCTCACCCGCCGCGAAAAGCGCATTCCAAAGCGGCATGCCGATATCGCCGCCTTCGACGTAAATTTCATAGCCGCCTTGCTTGGAATAGCCGGACCGTGCAATCGTCAGGCTGCGGCCCTGAAAATCAAACCAGCCAAAGTGGAAGAATTTCACATCGCGCACCGCATCGCCAAAGAGCCGGACCATCAGCGCATCCGCCTTTGGCCCCTGAATGGCGAGAGGAGAGACATCAGGCTCATCCACCAGCACATCCAGTCGGAAGCCAAGGGCAATGGCTTTGACCCAGAACAAGAGGTCGCTGTCGGCAATGGAAATCCAATAACGATCTTCGGCCAGCTTCACGACGACGGGATCATTCAGCATGCCCCCCGTCTCATCCACCATTGGGACGTAATAGCATTGCCCCACCCGCATTTTCCGCAAATCGCGCGGGGTCAGCATTTGTATCAGGCGGGCGGCATCCGGCCCGCGCAATTCCACCTGCCGCTCGCAGGCGACATCCCAGACCTGCACATGGTCTTTGAGGTGGCGATAATCGGCGGTGATGCTTTCGAACACCGTTGGCAGCAGCATGTGGTTATAGACGGTATAGCCTTTGACCCCGGCGGCTTCGACACCGTCAGAGAAAGGGGTGCGCCGGACGCGGCGCGAAGGGGCGATGGTGGCCATCGGGGAAACCTCGGGGTTAGGGTGTCAGGCCTGCGGGCCTTTCCAGTCAATCTGGCAAATTTCAGCGGAACGGCCATCAAAATCCCACACGCGGCCAAAGGCACGCACGCGGCCCTTATCGGCCTGAGCAATGGTGATATCGGGGCCCATCCAGTAATCGGTGTTTTTCACGACCACCTCATCATCCGGGTTCTTGCCCGAAATCGGCGTGACTGCCCCGTTGATCTTTTTGCCCACGATCAGGTGGCGGGTCTTGCCCTCGATTGTGTAGCTGACGGGCGCGCGTTCGGCCCCGAGAAACTCCGAAACCATGATCGCAAACAGCCCGGTGGTGCCGCGTGCTTTGCCCGAGAAGATGTTGACCAAGCCGTCATAGGCTTTCTCGCTTGCGCGTTCATCAATATAGGCAGCCGCTTTCCAGTTGCCGCGCCCCATATTGCCAGGAATATCCATGATGAGGCCGATGTTCAGGCCCGACAGGCTTTCGCCATCATAATGGCCTTCATCGATGCGCACACCGACCCAGGCCTGGCAATAGCCTTCGGTTGGCGGGTGCTTCCCAAGGCTGACAACACAAGGGCAAAACACCGTGCAATTGCAGTTGAGGATCAACTCCCCTTTAATGTTCCATTCGGGCAATATCGCGGCCATCGGCTTTCCTTTCAAGCAGTTAGAAGAGTACGCAGGGCGACAATGCCGCCTGCAAGAATTAGGGCCAGCCCGACAGGTCGGGTCAACCAGCGCCCGATATCGGGCAGTTTTTCCAAGGTCATGAACAGGGTCGCCGCCCCCATCCACATCAAATTCATGGTGCCGCCAACAAATCCCAGCGCCATCAGCGCCCAGCAGCAGCCAAGGCATAAAACCCCCAGCTCCGCGCCCATACGAAACGCGCGGGACGGCCCGGGGCGCCAGCGTTCCATGAAGAACGTAAGCGGCATCCGGCACTTGGCGAGGCAGGCTTCTTTTAGCGGGGTGAATTGATAGGCCCCGGCCCCGATCAGCAGCCCCGCCGTAAGCCAGCCGGAAATGCTCGCGCCATTCAGCGCCAAAAGGCCCGCGCGCGACAGGCCATATTGCGCACCCGCCCCGGCAACGGAGGCCAGCCCCCAGACCACCAGATAGCCAGCCACCAACAAAACCGCGCCGGAGCCTTTCGTGGCCCCAGTCGCTGAAAGCTCGATAAAACAGCGCAGCGCGGGCACAAAGGTTGGCAGCATCATCGCCAATGCCATCAACGCCCACATGGCGATCAACGGCAAGAACGACGCCTGCCCCGCCGCAATGCACAATGAGGCCCAGAAATCCGCAGGCATCCCCGCCAGATCTGCGGCTGGGTTTTGCAGCGCCATGGCAAAGACACCCAGCCATGCCAGCAAGATCAGGCCATAGAACCCGATCCATGCAAGCGCTGCCCGGTTCCACACTGCCCACACACGCAAGGGATTCTGGGATTGAAATGCCATTCCGACGGACCGTTCTGCAAGGAATCACGCGCTGGCCTATAGACGCGTGGGCCGCTTGACCGTAAGTTCTTCACAACCAATCCAATTGTCAAACATTTAATTGTATGACAATTAAAAAGGGCAGCTATACATGACGCAAACCTATAAAATGGCACCGGAGGGGGAGCTTTCGCTGCGCATCTCGGCCGCCATTCGCGATGCCATCGTCGAGGGAAGATTGCTCGTGGATCAACGCCTGCCGTCAGAACAGGAACTGGCTGAGCAATTTGGCGTTTCCCGCCCCACAGTGCGTGAAGCGCTGAAACGACTGGCGGCGCAAAACCTGATCCGCACCCAGCGTGGCGCCACCGGCGGGGCCTTTGTGAACCGGCTTTCGTTTGAAGAGGCTTACGGCCAGCAAATCACCACCTCCACCCTGCTTTTATCGATGAATGAAGTGGATTTTGAAACCGCCTGCGAGGCGCGCTTTGCGCTGGAACGGGCTTGCGTGCCGCTGTCATCCCATCGCCGCAATGCCGATCATCTGGCCACGATGCGCGCCGAGATTCACCGCCAAAGCCAGCCGGGCCTGACGGATGAAAGCTTTTGCGCCTCAGACGTGGCATTTCACCGGGCATTGGTCGATGGGGCCTGCAACCCGGTGCTGTCTTACCAACTCGCCGGGGCGGTAGAGGCGATGCAGCCCCTGATGAACATGATCACCTTTTCCGCCCGCTCCCGCGAGCGGATCGTGTCGCTGCATTCCGCGATTGCAGACGCCGTTGAGCGCCGCGATGTGGAGGCTGCCGAAGCCGCCCTCGCCGCGCTGTCGGTCTATACGATTGAGCTGGCAAATGACGTGCGCGCGCGCCGCAAGCAGCGCAAGGCCTAAGCCGCCGCCACCACTGCCCGCGCGCCGTTTGCCACAAGCGCGACGTAGGCCGCGACAACCGCCGTTGAAAAGCGGAGATCATCGGCCAGCGCAGGTTCAAACACATCGCGCAGCGCCAGCAGCGCTGCGACCTTTTCTTCCGCTGTGGAGCCACTGTCTGATGCGGCGCGCAAACGCTCCGCCATCGGGTCTTTGACGTCAATCGCCCGGCCCATTTCATCCATCCCGCCAACATAGCGCATCCACCCCGCCACGGCGAGCGCCAGCAATGGCACTGGCCGCCCCGCGCGGAGGTTGTCAGCCACCGTGCTCAGCAACCGCTGCGGCAGTTTTTGCGAGCCATCCATCGCAATTTGCCATGTTCGGTGCCGGATAGAAGGGTTGCGATAGCGCGCCAGAAGCGCTGCGCAATAGGCTGGCAAATCCTCGCCTTCCGGCGGCGGCACGGTTGGCACAATCTCGGTTTCCCACAGCCGTTCGATCAGCCGGGCAAAGGCCGGGTCCGCCACGGTTTCGGCAATCGTCTCATAGCCCGCAAGATAGCCCAGATAGGCCAGCGTCGAATGGGTGCCATTCAGACAGCGCAGCTTCATGGTTTCAAACGCCGCCACATCGCGCACGAATTGCGCGCCGCCCGCCTCCCAATAGGGGCGCGCAGCACCAACAAAATCATCCTCAATCACCCATTGACGAAAGGGTTCATACATCACGCAGGCCCGGTCAATATAGCCAGCGCTCTGCGCGAGGGCTGCAATATCGGCCGCGGTGGTGGCAGGGGTGATACGGTCCACCATCGTGGCGGGGAAACGACATTCCGCCGCGATCCATGCCGCCAGTTCCGGGTCTGCGGCTTGCGCGAAAGCCAGCACCACCCGCCGCGTCAACCGCCCATTGTCGGGCAGGTTATCGCATGAAAGCACGGTAAAAGGGGCCACCCCCTTAGCGCGCCGCGCAGCCAGCGCCCGCACCAAGAAACCGGGGGCCGAGCGGGGTGCATCGGGATGTGCCAGATCATGCATGATATCGGGATGGTCCAGCCGCAGCTCCCCGGTCGCCGGGCTGTGGCAATAACCTTTTTCGGTGATCGTCATGGAGACAATCCGAATGCCCGGACCCGCCATCGCCGCCAGCACCTGCGCGGGGTTTTCCGGGGCGACAAGAACATCTGTGATCACCGAAATCACCGCATTTTCCGCCCCCTTTGGAGCCAAGGTGACAGAAGTATAGGCAAAGCCTTGCGGGGCCAGTTTGTCGCGAATATCAGGGCTGCGCAGACTGACGGCGCAGATGCCCCAATCGCCACCCTTGGCCTGCATCGCCTCTTGTGTATAGACCGCATTAAATGCACGAAAAAACGCGCCGGGGCCAAGATGGACGATCCCGGTTTTGGGCTGCTGCGCATCGCCCCGGCCCAGCAATGCCTTACCGTGCAAGCCAGCCTCCATCGACATTCAACACCGCCCCATGCACATAATCGGCTGCCCGAGAGGCCAGAAACACCGCCGCCCCGCCCAAATCCGCCGCCTGCCCCCAGCGCCCAGCCGGAATCCGCTCCAAGATCGCGCGGTTGCGATCTGCATCCACGCGCAGGGCTTCGGTGTTGTTGGTCTCAATATAGCCGGGGGCAAGCGCGTTGACGTTGATCCCCTTTGCCGCCCATTCATTGGCCAAAAGCTTCGTCAACCCTGCCACCCCATGTTTGGAGGCAGTGTAGGACGGCACGCGCACCCCGCCTTGAAAGGACAAGAGCGAGGCCACATTCACAATCCGCCCCCGCCCTTTGCGGGCAAACACCGCTTTCGCAAAGGCCTGACAGGTAAAGAACACCGCCTTCAAGTTGACGTCCATCACATCATCCCAATCGGCTTCGGAAAATTCCGTGCTGTCATTGCGCCGGATGATGCCTGCGTTATTGACCAGAATATCAATCTTCTGGCCCGCAAACACATCCCTAGCCGCCATAGGATCAGAGAAATCAAGCTGCAGCGCGGACCCGTTGGGCACCATCGCCAAGGTTTCCTCCATCGAGGAGCGCCCTGCACAAATCACCTGCGCCCCGGCCTGCCCCAAAGCCACGGCAATCGCCTGCCCGATGCCGGTATTGGCCCCGGTCACAAGGGCTGTCTGCCCGTCCAGCCGAAACAGATCGCTCATCGCAGATCCCCCATGGCGACCATATCCATATCGGTGAAATCAATATTATCCCCCGCCATCGCCCAGCAAAACGTGTAAGCCGCCGTGCCTGCACCGGAATGAATGGACCA
>CALEMZ010000052.1 GCA_937910975.1 uncultured Pseudorhodobacter sp.
GTAATTTGGTTGCGGGAGTTGGATTTGAACCAACGACCTTCAGGTTATGAGCCTATAATTCAACGATTTAAAGTAACTGCCCAGCATGTTGTGTTGAGGAATATTGTTGACTGAACGGCTCAACCGTAAATCAACGGATACATGTCTGAAGGTTCAAAATTCCCATTTCTACCCTTTGCGGACGCTGCAGGCCGCGCCGCCTACTTTGAGGCGGCGTATTTGAAGCAGCTCGAAGTGACCAAGGCGCTTGAGCAGCGGATCGATGCGCTGGAACGGCAAGTGGCTCTCAACAGTAAAACCAGCAGCCAGCCACCTTCGAGTGATGGCTTGAAGAAGCCACCTGCCCAGAAGCGGACGCAAAGCCTGAGGGGTAAATCCGACCGAAAATCCGGCGGTCAGCCCGGCCATAAGGGGAAGACGTTGCGACAGTCGTCGACGCCTGACCATATCATCCATCACTACCCAGAGGTTTGTGACGCTTGCGGGGCGGCACTCTCAGCGAGCATGGCAGAGATTACTGTGGTGCGTCAGGTGGTTGATTTGCTAGCTCCGCCGCCGCCAGAGGTAACCGAGCACCGGGTACATCTGTGTCGGTGTGGCCAGTGTGATGCTGTTACGCGCGGGGTCTTCCCTGAGTGTGTTGCGGGGCCAGTTCAATACGGCCCTCGGATCGCCGGTATCGCCAGCTACTTACAAACCTATCATTGCATCCCGGATGAACGTCTCGCTCTGGTGTTGTCTGATCTGTTTGGCCTTTCAGCCGTTCCAGCTACCTTGGCCCGGCTTATCGGCCGCACAGCTGATCGCCTTCAACCCTTCGCGAAGGCTGTATGTAAAAAGCTGAGCGGGCCGCAAGTCGCGGTCAAGCATCTGGATGAGACCGGCTTTCGCGTGGCTGGCAAAACACAGTGGCTACATGTGATCTGTTCGCCGCTCCTGAGCCACTTCCGCGTCTCGTCCCGCAGAGGCGACCTTCTGACCGGGGTCTGCGGGCTTGTCGTGCACGATCACTGGGCCCCGTATTTCAAGATGGAAGGTGTCCAACACGCCTTGTGCAATGCCCATCATCTTCGCGAACTCCAGGCCTTGATCGTGATTGAGAAAGAGCCGTGGGCCGCCGACATGAAAACCCTTTTGCTGGAAGCTAAAGCCAAGGCTGACACCCGAACCGATGATTGCACCGTTGGGGTCGGCGTGATCGGTGAACTCCTGCAGCGTTACGATGACATCCTCACTCAGGCGGTGGATTTTCATGAAGCTCAACCTCCTATGCAAGCCATTTCCAAGGCCGGAAAACGCCGGGGTCGCCCGAAACGCAGAACCGGCCACAACCTCGCGCTGCGCCTGCAAACGCGCAAGAGCGAGGTCATACGCTTTGTGACCGAACCCCACGCGCCTTTCACCAACAATGAGGCTGAACGGGATTTGCGTATGGGCAAAGTCAGGCAAAAGATCTCAGGCTGTTTTCGCGCCGTGAGCGGAGCAGAGATTTTCTGCACATTACGCACTGTGACATGTACCGCCCGCAAGCAGGGTTGGTCTGTCATCGAAACCCTGATGAAACCGTCAGATCAGTTGATCGCACAACTGCGTCTCGGCTGAATATCTGATCGCCGCACAGGCTCAGCCAGCCATGCTGGGCAGTTACGATTTAAATAAGTTAGCAAAAATAAACGCTTAGATGGCAAGTCTTTGATATTGCAAAATTTGTCACCCCGCATTCACCTGCATTCGCCGACATTCAGCCGCAAATCTGACGCTAAACACGCATTCGCGGGTTGATGTGGCGTTGATGTAGCCTCGCGTCCATACTTGCCCGACCTTGATCACGAACTGCCCAAAGCTGTCAAACGCGGTAATTCGAACGCAGCAGTGCCATTTCCTTGAACCGGTCATAAGGTCTTGCTTCAACGCCTCTTGATGGGCGACTCCCGGATCGGAGGGCAACGCGCCAAAGCCGACCCAACCCCAATGAAGCGTTTCAGGCAGAGCGCATCAGCTACTTGCATCGGCTTGCCTCTTCGTGTCACCTGAGCCTGACAGAATTCAGGAACCCAACCAAATGACACCCAGATACGCGCAACGGATGGCAAAGGTTCAGCCCTCGGCCATTGGTGAGTTGTTGGCCCTGGGCGCCGATCCATCGATCATCTCCTTTGGTGGCGGCTATCCCGATGCGACGCTGTTTCCTGCGGCACAGTTGGACGCCGTTTTTCACGAGATCATCCAAAAGCCCGGCGGGGCCTCGATGCAATACGCCCCCTCCAACGGCCTGCCGCATCTGCGCGACCAGATCGCCAGGCTTATGACAGCGGATGATATGCCCTGCACTGCGGACGATGTCCTGATCCTGCAAGGATCGCAGCAGGGGCTCGACTTCGCCGCGCGGATGCTGATTGACCCGGGCGATGTGATCATCACCGAAGACCCCACCTTTCTGGGCGCGCTGATCGCGTTTGAGCCCAGCCAGCCGCGCTATGCCGTGGTTCCGGTCGATGCCGAGGGCATGCAGACCGAGCGTCTGGAAGCGATCTTGAGCGCCAACCCTCGGGCGAAGATGATCTACACCGTGCCGGATTTCCAGAACCCGACCGGCGTAACCCTGTCTCTGGCACGGCGCAAGCAGTTGATTGCGCTGGCAAATCGTTATGATCTGGTCGTGCTGGAGGATACGCCCTACCGCCACATCCGCTTTACAGGTCAGAACCTGCCGACGCTTAAATCGCTAGATACGGAAGGTCGGGTCATACATCTGTGTAGCTTCTCGAAAGTGCTGGTGCCTGGTCTGCGGATCGGTTGGGCGGTGGCCTCTCCCGATCTTCTCGCCCGCATGGGGCTTTTGAAGGTCGCCGCCGATACCCAGACCTCGACGCTCAACATGGCAGCCGCCAGCCTGTTTCTGGACCGTTATGATCTTACGGCCCATATTGCCACCTTGCGCGCCGCCTATATGGCCAAGAAAGAGACGATGCTGGACGCGATCCGCCAGCATTTTCCGCAAGACATCACCGCCACCGACCCCGAGGGCGGGCTGTTCACATGGCTCACCTTTGCCGAGGGCTTCGACGCCACGGACTTCATGCGCCATGTGGCCTTGCCGCAAGCACGGGTGGCCTATGTGCCGGGGGCGACCTTTTTTCCCCTGACCCCGCGCGCAAATCACGCCCGGCTGAATTTCTCGTCCCCGTCGATTGACGCCATCCGGACCGGGATTGCAGCCTTGGGCAAAGCCCTGCACGCCAACCATTGACCCCGAGGTTCCATGCCCGTCACGATGCACTCCCCCGCTTTTGAACTGACCCCGGCCGAGATCGACCGCTGGAGCGCCATTCCCGTGGCGATTGCCGTTGATCTGGTACGCGAGGCGGGGCAGATCGACCCCGCCCTCCGCCCCCTGCGCCCGGCCGGGCAGCAACCAAGGCTCTTCGGTCAGGCCGTCACCGTCCGCTGCGAAGCCCCCGATTTCGGCGCGGTCTTGCTGGCGCTGGACGTGATCCAGCGCGGTCAGGTTCTGGTGATCGACGCAGGGGGATACCGCGAGGCCGCCATGATCGGCGACATCCTGTCAGGACATCTGCACGCCAAGGGAGTAGCCGGCCTCATCTGTGACGGCGCGGTGCGCGACGTGGGAACTCTTGGCGGATGGGATGATTTCCCGGTCTTTGCGCGCTGGATCAATCCGCGCGGACCCACCGGGGCTGATCGTGGCGCCATCAACCTGCGGGTCACGGTCGGCGGAGCCAGCGTCGCCCCCGGCGACCTGGTGATCGGCGATGATGACGGTCTGGTGTCGCTGTCGCCTGTGCAGGTCAGAACCCTCATCGCTGATGCCGAAGCCAAACTCGCGCGCGAGACCGCTTGGACCGAGGCGCTGGCCGCGGGGAAATCAGCGGCCGAAGTCTTCGGCCTTGCGACGCCGATCCGGGGCTGAGGTTTCTGCACGGTCGGATCCCGGTTTCGTCCGGGGCTTTCGGTCCCGACAGCGCGGCTCGACCCGCAGCCAGATCGAGCCCGAGGGTCATCCAACATAGCCCCATGCGCTTTGGGCGTCCCCGCATTCGATCAAGGTCCATGCAACGCCCTTTGTCCAAACACCGCTGCGAAACAGAGTTCATAGTGCCCGGCCCAGATCTGTCACCGAGTGGGATCTCGCGTTGCTGCAGTGCGGCCCGTTGAAGCCCGATCCATCCCATCTGCCCCCTACGGGGCCTAGTGCGCAGCTGCGACGTGCTTTGACCTTTGCCAGTGAAGGACAAGCACGGGGCTGATGGCCGCAGCAGCTATGGCCATCGTCAAAACGCCGGGCGCGACGAACAGCAAACCCACAAGCCCAATATACCAACGCTCCATTTTCGTCATATTCGTAAAGAT
>CALEMZ010000053.1 GCA_937910975.1 uncultured Pseudorhodobacter sp.
GAAAATGGCCGCGTAAGTTCTACGAATGCACCCCGTTAAAAATGGGGGGATTACCGAGTCACCCAGGGAATCCTCTACAATTTGTGCAACAGAGCCAATTCAACCCGCGCGGCCCTCACCGCGCGCGCCAATTCCACCGCTGCATCCCGGTAGATTTCTTCCGTCGCCGCCAACAAATCTGTCAGCGGCACGTCCCCAAAAAGGAAATTCATTGTCATTGTTTGCTGCGCCCGCCTCTCATGCCTGATCCGCACGAGAAAAATGAAAAAGCGGCACCGGGGTTTCCCCCGAGCCGCTTGCCCACTTCTTCTAGCATGTCACAAGTCCTACCGCGGATCGCGCGGCAAGTCAATATTTTTCACAATGAAACCAGATGCTTAACAGGTCTATGCCTTAACCCCCTGTTAAGAACTCTCTCAATTTCCCTGCACACCCGTCTCGCCATCCTTGCCTTGCTGCGCCTCAATCGCGCGCCATTTGACAACATTGGCATTATGCTCGTCCAGGGTCACGGCAAAGGCATGGCCCCCTGTGCCATCAGCAACGAAAAAGATAAAAGGCGTGTCGTCGGGGTTCAGTGTGGCCTCAATGCTCAACCGCCCGGGATTGGCAATCGGCGTTGGCGGCAAACCATTGATAACATATGTGTTATATGGCGTTTCGCGGCGCAGTTCTGACCGGCGCAAACCGCGGCCCAAAATGCCCTTCCCGTTGGTGACACCATAAATCACCGTCGGGTCCGTCTGCAATTTCATGCCTTGCCGCATGCGGTTCACAAAGACGCTGGCCACCTGCTTGCGCTCCTCCGCAACCCCGGTTTCCTTTTCGACGATAGAGGCCATAATCAGCGCTTCTTCCGCACTCGCATATGGCAAGTCCGGTGCCCGTTCAGCCCAAAGTTCCGCCAAAACCTTCGCCTGCCTGTCCTGCATCGCTTTTACCAACGCCGCCCGATCATCACCGCGCACTACCTCATAGCTGTCCGGCGCAAGACTACCCTCGGCGGGGATCTCGTCAATCGTGCCCTCAAGAAACTCGGTCCGGCGCAGCATTTCCACCACCTGCCATGAGGTTACACCTTCCGCCAAGGTCACGCGGTAGCGCAAATCCTTGTCATCCACCGCATCCAAATATTGCTGCGGGGCCGCATCGAGTGACGGATCAAATGACACCACTTGAACATAGCGGTTCGTGGCCGGGTCCAGTTCCCGCAAAATCACATCCGCCGATGCGATTCCAATTCGGAAATTGACATCACGGCCGCAGGTCGATTGCCCCCCTGCTGTGATAATCTCCAACACCTCCACCATTGAGGCCCCGGCAGGCACCAGATAGCTCCCGAATTTCAGCCCACGCCCCTGACCGGAATAATCTGCCCCAATGCGGAATATCCGTGCATCTGAAATGATGCCCTGGCTTTCCAGCGTCCGGCTCACCGATGACAGCGACGCCCCCCGATCCACCTTGACGCAGGCCGCTTCTGCCATGGGGCCGGGCTCCGAATATTCCTTACGTCCCCAAGCAAGAAGCCCCGCGGCCATGATCAGAAGAAAAATAAACAAGGTCAATGTGTTAGACGCAATCGCTCGCCACATTATGCGCGCACCTTCCCCATGATCAGGCTGGCGTTGGTGCCACCAAAGCCAAAGGAGTTCGATAGAACCACGTCAATCTTGCGTTTGCGCGCGACATTGGGGGCCAGGTCCAGCTTTGACTGCACTGCCGGATTATCGAGGTTGATCGTCGGCGGCGCGATCTGGTCTCGGATCGCCAGAATGCAGAAAATCGCCTCAACCGCGCCCGCAGCACCCAGCAAATGCCCAATCGCGGATTTGGTGGAAGACATGGTGGCCCCCGCCGCCGCATCCCCCATCAAACGTTCCACCGCGCCCAACTCAATTGTATCGGCCATGGTCGAGGTGCCATGCGCGTTAATGTAATCAATATCGGCTGACGTCAGACCGGCACGCTTGAGCGCCATCGCCATGCTGCGATAACCACCATCGCCATCTTCCGAAGGGGCGGTGATGTGATAGGCATCACCCGATAGGCCATAACCCAATATTTCGGCGTAAATCTTGGCGCCACGCGCCTTGGCATGCTCATATTCCTCCAGCACCACCACACCCGCGCCCTCGCCCATCACAAAGCCATCGCGATCCGCATCATAGGGGCGCGAAGCCTTGGTTGGGTCGTCGGCGCGCTTGGTGGAGAGCGCCTTGCAAGCGTTGAACCCGGCGATCCCGATTTCGGAAATCGGGCTTTCTGCCCCGCCAGCCACCATCACATCCGCATCGTCAAACGCAATCATCCGCGCTGCATCGCCGATAGCGTGGGCACCGGTGGAACAGGCCGTTACCACCGCATGGTTTGGCCCCTTGAAGCCAAAGCGAATCGAAACCTGCCCCGAGATCAGATTGATCAACGAGCCGGGGATGAAGAACGGGCTAACCCGCTTGGCCCCACGCTCTTTGATCAGCACAGCCGTCTCTGCAATCGTAGAGAGCCCGCCGATGCCAGAGCCTATCATAACCCCGGTGCGGTGGCGGTCTTCCTCGGTTGCAGGCTCCCAGCCCGCATCCTTCACGGCCTGAACGGCGGCGGTCATTCCATAAAGGATGAAATCATCCACCTTGCGGCGGTCCTTCGGCTCCATCCAGTCGTCAGGATTGTACGTGCCGTCCGTACCATCGCCCAGCGGAATTTCGCAAGCATATTGGGTCAGGACGCCCGAAGAGTCGAAGCGCGTGATCGGCCCTGCCCCGGATTGCCCTGCGATCAGACGCGACCAGGTTTCTTCAACCCCGCAAGCCAATGGCGTAACCATCCCCAAACCCGTGACAACCACTCGACGCATGGCAAATTCCTTCTCTTCTCCCTGCGGCCTATCGCAGGGTTCCACCTTTGCCAAACGTGATACACGCGCAACGTCACCTGCGCAACAATGCCGCCACGTACCCAGCCGCCAGACCCTGCAACCGGCTGTTGCCATAGTTTGATTGCCGCGCGGCCTTCATCACGGCCTTCACAAACGCAAAAAGGCATCCGATCCGGATGCCCTTTCGAAAACTCTCAGTCGCTTGCAGCCAATCAGGCTGCAGAAGAGATGAACTTTACCGCGTCGCCAAAAGTCTGAATAGTTTCGGCAGCGTCATCTGGGATCTCAATCCCAAACTCTTCTTCGAAAGCCATAACCAGCTCTACGGTATCAAGGCTGTCCGCGCCCAGATCGTCAATAAACGAGGCATTTTCAATTACCTTGTCCTCTTCGACGCCCAGATGCTCGACGACGATCTTCTTCACGCGGTCAGCGATGTCGCTCATGTTAATTCCTCATGCAGCTACGGGAGTAGTTCCCGATCTTATTGTCTCGTGCTCATTTGAGCGGCTCATCCCGGAAACGCCCAGGAAACCGAAATGTGCTTAGACACCCCGGCCTTATCAGCGCCGCCTATAGCACAGTCTTTGGCGATGGCAAACGCTTTCACGTGATCGGATGTAGGGCCATACGCCACCGCAAATCAAGACCCAAGCGCAAAATCGCCTAAAATGCGCACATCTATTGGGTCCGCGTTATGCAATCCCTGCCAATAGCCACCCAGCAACTACGTTTGACAATAACATGCGCCACATCGGGGGCTGGCAATTTGGGTAGATAAATCTTCACCACCGACAACGATTATTGCACAAAAGTCAGCTCCAACAGCCCCGTAGTGATGCCAGAGGCCTTGCCAAATCTTGTATAGCACCCAGCCGCAGCACCATTCGCAGTCTTCACCCACGCGCTCAGTTTCGGCATCATCCCAGTACAGCCAACGGCTCAGCGCCCCAACAATACCAGCTCTTTCATGTACTCAGCCTTGCAAAACTCCGGCACGTGTAGTGCCTGCCCCTTGCCCGTCTCACGTGTGCCGGGGGTAAGCGCCACGATAAATCCACGCTGAAATCCGTCAACTGGCCAATGACAGGTTTCGGCCAGAATCACCCCTACGCCTGAAAATCGATAATAGAGCGAACCGATAGCCCCGTTTGCCCCCGAAATACTGCGGGCCATTTGGCTTCAACTCTTGTCCAATAGCGCGCAACTGGGATTCATTGCCCTCATCGCGGGACCAAAGAAAGGCTACTGCCAGACAGTTCGCCCTGGGTAAGCCCCGCTATTCCGTTTTCGCCTATTTTGGCACGGCTTATCCCTGAGCAAACGGTGAGGGACCATAATTGGCACCTCACCACTTCCGAACAAGCGAGCAAAATGAAACGGCCTACCCGCCCAAAGGGGCGCTCAAAGCATCGCCATGCCACCATTTACATGCAGCGTGGCCCCGGTAACATAGCCCGCCTCAGGGCTTGCCAGATAAAGACAGGCCGCCGCAATCTCGCTGGACTCGCCCATGCGCCCGGCAGGCACCTGAGCCAAAACCTTGGCCTTCTGCTCATCTGTCAACTTGTCGGTCATCGCCGTGGTAATGAACCCCGGCGCGACACAGTTCACCGTGATCCCCCGGCTTGCCACCTCATAGGCAAGGCTCTTCGACATGCCCACCATCCCCGCCTTGGAGGCCGCATAATTGGCCTGCCCCGGATTGCCCGTCGCCCCCACCACGCTGGAGATATTCACGATCCGCCCCCAACGCGCCTTCATCATACCACGCAAAACACCCCGGCACAGCCGGAAGGTCGATGTCAAGTTGACCTCCAGCACCGAGGACCATTCCTCATCCGACATGCGCATAAACAGATTGTCCCGCGTGATACCGGCATTGTTGATCAACACATCAACCGAACCCATCGTCGCTACCGCCGCCTTTGGCAAAGCCTCCACGCTTGCAGCATCCGAAAGGTTGCAGGTCAGCACATGCGCCCGGCTTCCCAATTCCGCCGCCAAGGCCTCCAACGGTGCCTCGCGCGTGCCCGAAAGCATCACAACCGCCCCCGCACCGTGCAAAACCCGCGCAATATCGCCCCCGATCCCGCCCGAAGCCCCCGTGATCAATGCATTCTTACCCGTCAAATCAAACATAACCCACCCTCATCCCGAATTTCCACTTGCCCTGTCATATCAGCCAGCCTGCGACGCGAGAAGCCAAGATGCCCGCACAGGCCACCCGCCTTCATCTTTGCAAAACCCTCTGCAGAGGATTTGGGGGGCGACACACGCCCCCAGCCTTTGCCACCGGGCCAAACCTTTTAGCCCTTAAGCGCCGCGATATCCTCCGGCGTGCTCACGGCGCGCTGCACCGTCTCGCGCTCGATCCGCTTGATCATGCCCGAAAGCGCCTTGCCCGCGCCGATCTCCCAATACTCCGTCACACCCGCACCCACCAACCATTGCACGGATTCGCGCCAACGCACCTCACCCGTCACCTGCGCCACCAACAAAGCGCGCACACGGTCAGCCTCTGTCACCGCCTCGGCCCGAACATTCACCACCACCGGCACTGAAGGATCGCGCACCACGACACCGGCAAGCGCCTCGCCCATTACGGCCCCCGCAGGCTCCATCAAGGCACAATGGAAAGGTGCCGACACCGGCAGTAACAAGGCGCGCTTGGCTCCTTTGGCCTTGGCAATCTCACAAGCCCGCTCCACCGCGCCGCGATGCCCCGAGATGACCACCTGACCGGGGTCATTGTCATTGGCGACCTGACAAACCTCATCCCCCGCAGCCTCGGCTGCCACCTCCACCACTGCGGCATAATCGAGCCCCAGAACTGCCGCCATCGCGCCCACGCCCACAGGCACCGCCTCTTGCATCGCAACGCCGCGAATACGCAGCAACCGAGCCGTATCGGCCAGATCAATCGCGCCCGCGGCACATAGGGCCGAGTATTCCCCAAGGCTGTGCCCGGCGACAAATGACACATGCTCCATGCCCAGACCTTCCGCCTCCAACGCAGCCAACGCGGCCATCGAAGTGGCCATGATCGCAGGCTGCGCATTTTGGGTAAGGGTCAGATCTTCAATCGCCCCCTCCCAGATCAGGGCTGACAGGCGCTCACCCAACGCGTCGTCCACCTCATCAAACACCGCCCGCGCCGCAGGGTAGGCTTCGGCCAATGCGCGGCCCATGCCAATGGCTTGCGACCCCTGCCCCGGGAAAACGAATGCTCTGCTCATGTATCCTCCGATATGCTGTTGTTATCGGAATAGCCCGTCCTGTGCCGCGCTGCAATCTTTCGCGCGCCCTCATCTTTCGCCTCGCCACACAAATCCGGTGTGCAGACAGACCAATCCGCGCCGGCCAATCGGCATCTAATCAAAATCCACCAGCGTTTTTGCTTGCGCCGCCCCGCCCGTCGCCTAACCTGCCCAAACCCAACCAAAGGCCCGTGCATGAGCTTTGTCGTCTTCTGCGCCGTTATCGGCGCAGCCCTTCTCCACGCCGGATGGAATGCCATGGTCAAGGGCGCACGCGACAAACAGCTGAACATGGTTGCAGTGGTGATCGGCCACTTGCCGCTTGCACTAATCGCGCTGCTCTTTTCACCTGCGCCAAATATGGCCAGCCTGCCTTACCTCATCACTGGTATAGCCCTGCATTTTGGTTACCAACTCGTACTGTTGCGCGCCTATCACAACGGGGATCTGACGCAAATCTACCCTATTGCGCGCGGTTCCGCCCCGATGATCGTCGCGGTTGTTTCGGTGGTTTTTCTTGGGGTTTCGCTGCAAACTCTTGAAATCATGGCAGTTGCAACTATCGGTCTTGGCATCCTCTCCATCGCCCTGGTGCGCAGCTCTGATGGTATGCACAACCCGCAAGGGGTCAAACTCGCGCTGATCACCGGCTGCTTCATTGCCGCCTATTCGCTGGTCGATGGCATGGGCGCACGGGCCGCAGGCACCGCCATGGGTTTTTACGGTTGGCTAGCGGTGAGTAATGCGCTGCTGATGATCGCGTTCATAGCTTACCGCGCGCCGCATCAGTTCCGCGCGCTCGTCATATCCGGCAAGCGCGTCTTTCTGATCGGCGGCAGTGCCAGCTTTGTCGCCTATGGCATCGTGATATGGGCCTTCACCCAAGCGCCCATCGCCCTTGTCACCGCGCTACGCGAAACCTCCATCATCTTCGCCCTGCTGATCGGCGTGTTTGTTCTGCGCGAGAAAATGGACCTCGCAAAACTCGCCTCCACCGCCATCACCCTGATAGGCGTGGCCTTGCTGCGATTGGCAAAATAACGAGCAACCGGAACCCTGCGTCCCGACTCTTGCACAATCGCTCCCCGAAAATTTGCAA
>CALEMZ010000054.1 GCA_937910975.1 uncultured Pseudorhodobacter sp.
TTCAGGCTGGTCATCGGGTCTTGGAACACAAAGCCGATCCGCCGCCCCCGCACATCGCGCAGCGCATCGGGGGAGATCTTGAGGATATCAACATCGCCGAGCAAAACCTCACCCGCCCGCACTTCTGCGGGGGGCATAGGCAATAACCCGATCAAAGACATCATCGTGACGGATTTGCCCGAGCCACTTTCGCCCACAACCCCAAGCAATTCGCCGGGCATGAGATGAAAGCTTACGGAATTGACTGCATGAACGTCGCCGCTGCGTGTGCGGAAAACCGTCTGCAAGCCCCGCACATCAAGAACGGGCTTGGCCCCATCGGGCATATGACACTCCCATGTCGTTATTCTTTTATAGTCTTTCTATTTTGAGGTCGCCCCCCGAAGGGATCGCCTCAATTGATCGTGATGTTATCGATTTTTATGCCCCCCGCAACCGACTTTCTGTGCCTCCCCCCTCAATGCTCGCAACTTGCATCGCATCAGGCTTGACCTTCCATCTGGCCAGCGTCACCTTTCGCAGGATTTCAAGGAGAGATTTGATGCAGCCACAAAACCTGACAGCCCGTGAAACGCTTGACCATTTGGTCGGGTTCCGCAGCGTAAGCCGTGACAGCAATCTCGATATCATCGACTGGGTGGAGCGCTATCTGGCCTCGCACGGGGTTGTTGCGCATCGGGTCTATAATTCGGACGGCACCAAGGCCTCTTTGTTTGCCAATGTCGGCCCTGAAGTAGAGGGCGGGGTGATTCTTTCGGGCCATTCGGACGTGGTGCCGGTGGATGGGCAGGATTGGGCGACCGACCCTTTCACCGTCGTTGAAAAGGATGGGCGGCTCTATGGGCGCGGCACCTGCGATATGAAAGGGTTTTTAGCGCTGGCCTTGGCGGCCGTGCCTTTGGCGCTGAAAGCCGGGGTCAAACGCCCCCTACAGATTGCCATCAGCTATGATGAGGAGGTGGGCTGCGTAGGCGCCCCGCCGATGATCGCGCAGATGGTCAAAACCCTGCCGCGCGCAGCAGCGGTGGTGGTGGGCGAGCCATCCATGATGAAGCTGGTCAACGGCCATAAGGGTGGTGCTGGCTATAACGTGCATGTCAAAGGCTTTGAGGTGCATTCCTCGCTTTTGCCCTACGGCGTCAGCGCGATCATGGAGGCCGCGCGCCTGGTGGGCTGGATCAACGATCAAAACGCCGCCATTCAGGCCAAGGCCCCATCGGCGATCGCGGCGATGTTCCGCCCGCCCCATACCACGATCCATTGTGGCAAGTTCGCGGGCGGCACGGCGCATAACATCACAGCAGGCGATTGCCATTTTTCTATGGAATTCCGCGTGGTGCCTGATGAGGATGAGGACGTTTGGGCGCAAGCGTTTGAGGATGAATGCGCGCGGCTGGAAGCGGCCATGAAGGTGGTGCAGCCTTCGACCTCTATCACGCTGGACCGATTCTTTGACGTGCCGGGGCTGAAGCCAGAGGTGGATGGGGCCGCCGATGCGTTGGTGCGCCGCCTGACAGGCGACAATGCGACCGATGTGGTTTCTTATGGCACAGAGGCCGGGCAGTTTCAGGCCGAGGGCTATTCTTGTGTGGTCTGCGGGCCGGGCGACATTGCGCAGGCGCATCAGGTGAATGAATATCTGGAGGTCGCGCAGTTTGAGGAAGGCTGGGCCTTCATGCAGCGTTTGGTCAAGGATTTAGCCACCTGATGACCGGGTTTCCCATTTC
>CALEMZ010000055.1 GCA_937910975.1 uncultured Pseudorhodobacter sp.
AATAGCACCGTATGGCTCATCGCGCGCTTGACGGCGGATAGGGGGGTGCCAGGCACGGCCAGCAGGTTGATATGCACACGAACAAACGCCTCATCAATGATGTGCAGGCCTGACTGCGGGAGCAGTGTGTGAATATCAGCCACCCGGCCATAGGTGGAGTTTTCCACTGGCAACATCGCCAGATCCACCTCGCCCGAGCGGCAGGCCTCGATCGCGTCTTCAAAGGTGCGGCAGGGAACGGCTTCCATCTGGAGGCGGGCCTGACGGCAAGCCTCGTGCGAATAGGCGCCCAATTCCCCCTGAAATGCGATACGTCCGGTCATTTTTTCTGTTCTCCGTCGATAAAAGCGGCCCAGAGGCGATTGGTCGCGCTACTATACCTTGAATTGGGGCGTGGGAAGCGGTTAGAAGCGCCCAAAGTGAACGCTGATGCGAGGCGCGACATGTTCGACACGATGACAATGACCAAAGTTCTTGGGGCGGCTTGCGGTTCGCTTCTGGTATTCTTGCTGGGCGGATGGGCGGCCGATGCGCTGTATTCCACCGGCGGCCATGGTGAGGCCGAGCAAGCCTATACCATCGATACAGGTGCGGCTGAGACCTCCGAAACGGTGGCAGATGCCCCGAGTTTTGAAGTAGTATACGCCTCGGCAGATGCCGCTGCTGGCGAGAAAGTTTTTGCCAAGTGCAAAGCTTGCCACAAAGTGGATGGCTCCGATGGTGTCGGTCCGCATTTGAATGGTGTTGTTGACCGCGCGAAAGCGTCTGTCGCCGGCTTTGGCTTCTCTGATGTTTTGCACGGCATGTCGGCTGAGGCATGGACCCCGGAAAATCTGGATGCATTCTTGCACAACCCAAAGGGCTACGCGCCTGGCACGAAGATGAGCTTTGGCGGCTTGCCCAAGCCGACTGACCGCGCAAATCTGATCGCATGGTTGGCAACTCAGCCTTGATCTGACGGACCTCCGCAGCGATCTGACGGAAACGTGTTTGAAAGGCCGCCCCTATGGGCGGCCTTTTGCGTTTAAATCGTCACAGTCACGCAATCGCAACTTGAGGCATCGACAAGTTGCAATTTAGCATAACTTAATCATGTGATGTCTTGGATGGACAGGTATGGTTCCATAAGGGTGCGGCCTGTGGTGGCGTTTGGGTACAGCAAGGAGAGTGGGATGCGGGTGCAAGAGACGGCGGTGAAGGCAAATGTGCAGACAGTGCAGCCCATGGGCGCGGCGGTGAAGGCTGTGCTGACGGGCGGGGCCATGATGTTGGCGCTGGTGGCATCGGTTGTTGCGGGGCGGGCCGAGACCGTCATTACGGCGCATGGCATTTCTACCTTTGGGGAGCTGATTTACCCCGCAGATTTCAAACATCTGGATTATGTGAACCCGGATGCGCCCAAGGGCGGCGAAATCTCGGAATGGACCTCCGGCGGGTTTGACAGCATGAACCCCTATTCCATTAAGGGCCGCGCGGGGGCGCTGTCTTCGGCAGCCTATGAGTCGATCCTTGAAGGCACCGCCGATGAGATCGGGGCCACCTATTGCCTGCTGTGTTCGACGCTGGAATACCCCGAGGACCGGTCTTGGGTGATTTTCAACCTGCGCGATGATGTGCGGTTTTCGGATGGCACGCCGATGACCGCCGCAGATGTGATCTTTTCCTATGAAGTGTTTCTCGCTAAGGGCCTGACGGATTTCCGCACGATCTTTGCCACCAAGGTGGAAAAGGTTGAAGTTCTGGACCCGCTGCGCGTGAAGTTCAGCTTCAAGCCCGGCATCCCCACCCGCGACCTGCCGCAAGATGTGGGCGGTTTGCCGATCTTGTCCAAAGCGCAGTATGAGGCCGAGGGGCTGGACCTTGAGGAAAGCAGCCTGACGCCGTTTTTGGGTACTGGCGTCTATCTGCTGGATAAGATGCGGACCGGGGAATCGCTGACCTATAAGCGCAACCCGGATTATTGGGGCAATGAGCACCCGCTGCGGGTTGGCACCAATAATTTCGACGTGGTCCGCATCGAGTATTACGGCGACTATGATGCCGCCTTTGAAGGGTTCAAGGGGGGCAGTTATACGTTCCGCAACGAGGCCTCCTCGATCAAATGGGCGACGGGGTATGATTTTCCGGCTGTTAGTTCGGGGCAGATCGTCAAGGCAGAACTGCCCTCGGGCGATAAATCCTCAGGCCAGTCGTTCATTTTCAACCTGAGGCATGAAAAATTTCAGGATCCTCGGGTGCGCGAAGCTATTGGCCTGATGTTCAATTTCGAATGGTCCGATGCGACGCTGTTCTATGGGATCTATGACCGTATCACTTCCTATTGGGGTAATTCCTTCATGGAGGCCAAGGGCGTGCCTTCTGACGCAGAGGCAGCCATTCTGAAACCCTTGGTGGAGGAGGGGTTACTGTCGGCCTCCATCTTGACGGATGAGGCCGTGATGCCCCCGGTCTCGGGCGCACGGCAGTTGGATCGGGGCAATCTGCGCAAAGCCTCCGATCTGATGGAGGAAGCGGGCTGGATCGTTGGCAATGACGGTATGCGGCGCAATGCCAGGGGCGAAGTGTTCCGGCTGGAGTTTCTCAATGACAGTGCCAGCTTTGACAGGATCATAAACCCCTTTGTCGAGAACCTGCGCACGCTGGGTATTGATGCAGTGCTGACGCGGGTTGATGATGCCCAGATGCAAGACCGTGAGCGCCCGCCGAATTATGATTTCGACTTTATCACCGATCAGAGCCGGACGAACTATTTCTCGGGCACGGAGCTGAAGCAATATTACGGCTCTGAAACGGCGGATGTTTCGGTCTTCAACAAGATGGGGCTGAAAAGCCCGGCGGTGGACCGGGTGATCGATGTGGTGCTGGCCGCCGATACGCTTGCTAGCCTGACGACGGCCACAAAAGCGCTGGACCGGGTGCTGCGCGCGGAGCGGTTTGGCGTGTTCCAATGGTTCAAGGGCACTCATACCGTTGCTTATTATGATATGTACGAGCATCCCGAAACACTGCCGCCTTACGCGCTGGGCGAATTGAGTTTCTGGTGGTACAACGCAGAAAAGGCCGCAGCGCTCAAGGCGGCGGGCGTGCTGAAATAACGATAAAAAACGGCAGGTAAGCAGTATGGGAGCCTATATCCTTCGGCGGTTGTTGCTGATCATTCCGACATTGATCGGCATCATGATCATCAACTTTACCTTGGTGCAATTTGTTCCCGGTGGCCCGATCGAGCAGATATTGGCGCGGCTGGATGGCGGAGGCGACTCGCTGCAAGGCATTTCCGGCTCAGGTGATGCGGGCATTGAGGAGGGCGGCGGCAATAGCGAATATTTGGGCGCGCGCGGCCTGCCGCCGGAATTTATTGCCGACCTTGAACGCCAGTTCGGTTTTGATAAACCGCCCTTGGAACGCTTCCTGAACATGATGTGGGATTACGCGCGGTTCGACTTTGGCGAAAGCTATTTCCGCTCTATCTCCGTTACCGATCTGGTGCTGGAAAAGATGCCGGTGTCGATAACCCTTGGGCTGTGGTCCACGTTGATCGCTTATCTGGTCTCCATCCCGCTGGGCATCCGCAAGGCGGTGCGGGATGGCTCTTCCTTTGATACATGGACATCTGCCGCGATTATCGTGGCCTATGCCATCCCGGGATTTCTGTTCGCGATCTTGCTTTTGGTGCTGTTTGCGGGCGGGTCCTACTGGAAGATATTTCCGCTGCGAGGGCTGACATCGGATAATTTCGAAGACCTTACGATGATCGGTAAGGTTCTGGATTATCTGTGGCACATCACCTTGCCAGTGCTCGCCTCCACCATCGCCAGCTTTGCCACGCTGACGCTGCTGACCAAGAACAGCTTTCTTGATGAGATCAAGAAGCAATATGTGATGACGGCGCGGGCCAAGGGGCTTTCGGAAAATCGGGTGCTTTATGGCCATGTGTTCCGCAATGCGATGCTGATCGTGATCGCGGGGTTTCCGGCGGTTTTCGTCTCGGTGTTCTTTG
>CALEMZ010000056.1 GCA_937910975.1 uncultured Pseudorhodobacter sp.
CCGCTTTGTGGTCCTGCGGGGCGCGATCGTCCGTCTGCACCGTGCGCTGGCCCAGTTCATGCTCGACACCCATATAGAGGAACACGGGCTGCAAGAGGTCTGGACCCCGGTGCTGGTCAAGGATGAGGCCATGTTCGGCACCGGCAACCTGCCGAAATTTTCTGAGGACAGCTATCAGACCACCAATGGCTGGTGGTTGATCCCCACCTCCGAGGTCACGCTGACCAACACTGTGGCCGGCGATACGCTCGATGAGGCCCAGCTTCCGATCCGCATGACCGCGCACAGCCAATGCTTCCGATCCGAGGCCGGATCGGCGGGGCGCGACACCTCCGGCATGCTGCGCCAGCACCAGTTTGAAAAGGTGGAGATGGTCAGCATCACCACGCCCGAAACCTCACTTGCCGAGCATGACCGCATGACCGGCTGCGCCGAGGCAATCTTGCAAAAGCTGAACCTGCCCTACCGCGTCGTCGTGCTGTGCACCGGGGATATGGGTTTTGGATCGACCAAGACGCATGACCTTGAGGTATGGCTGCCGGGGCAAGATACCTACCGGGAAATCAGTTCCGTATCTGTCTGCGGCGATTTTCAGGCCCGCCGCATGAACGCGCGTTACAAACCCACGGGTGGCGGCAAGCTGGAATTCGTGCATACGCTCAACGGGTCCGGCCTTGCAGTCGGGCGCTGCCTGATCGCGGTGCTGGAAAACGGGCAGCAGGCCGATGGGTCGGTGGAGCTGCCAGAGGTATTGCACCCCTATATGCGCGGCGCCAAGAAGATCGCCGCCGCAGGCGTTCTCATTTAATCATGGCCCTTGCGCGCTAAACCCGCGCGCGGGGGGTAAAGCGTTTTGCATTTTATCTGATCCAAGGATCATCAGAATTGCCCAAGCCTTGGGGCAATTCTGATTCACTTTAAATGCAAAACGCTCTGGATGGGGATCAATCGGCGGCCCCCGTCAGCTGCCCAGAATGATACGGACGTAGTTGCGCGTTTCGGCAAAAGGCGGGATGCCTGAGTGTTTTTCAACAGCACCGGGGCCCGCATTATAAGCGGCAAGCGCCAGACGCCAGCTTCCGAATTTATTGTACATCATCCGCAGATAGCGCGCGCCACCTTCAAGGTTTTGATGCGGATCATGGATGTTGACGCCAAGTTTGCGCGCCGTTCCGGGCATCAATTGCGCCAGCCCCGTCGCCCCAGCATGGGATTTGGCCGAGGGGTTCCAGCCAGATTCCTGCTGTACCAGCCGCAAGAACAGATCCTCTGGTATAGAATGTTTGCGCGCTGCGGCCTTGGCAACGGCCAGATACTGGCCTTTGTAATTGCCCCGGAACCTTGGGATAGCACCGTCTTTTGGCACCGCTATCGGATTGGGCTGCAAGCGCACCGAAGCCGAATATTGCTTGGCGAGACGGGTATCGAGCAAGCGGGTCTGTGATTTGAACATAGCATTACGCGATACTGACTTGCCAGACAGTACAAGCCCTTCTGCCTGCGCGCTACCGCCCACAGCCAAGGCTACAATGCAAACGACCCCAAGTGCACGAAGCATAAAGTCAGCCCTCAATCACCCCACCAATCGCGCAGTACTATAAGGAAAAACATGGCAAAGGCCAGCCAAAAGGCTCAGTATGCGGCACCAACGGCGGGCTTCAGCATAACTCGCCCACCCTTATCTGCGGCGGCGATGTTGCGGTGCGGGGCTTGCGGGGATATAGAATTTGTTAACCAGTAGCGGCGAGGCTGCCGAAACGGGGACCAGAGAATCAAGCACCGGATAACGGTGTCACAACAGCGGGGGCCACATGGCTGGATCAGTTAACAAAGTCATCATCATCGGAAATCTGGGCCGCGACCCCGAAGTGCGGAGCTTTCCCAATGGCGGCAAGGTGGTAAACCTGCGCGTCGCAACATCGGAAAACTGGCGCGACAAGGCAACCGGAGAGCGCAAGGAACGGACCGAATGGCATTCCGTTGCGATTTTTGATGAGAACCTTGCGAAGGTTGCCGAGCAATATTTGCGCAAAGGCTCTACCGTTTATCTCGAAGGCCAGATTGAAACCCGCAAATGGCAAGACCAGTCCGGCGCGGACCGCTATTCAACCGAAGTGGTGTTGCGCCCGTTCCGCAGCACAATGACCATGCTTGGCGGCCGCAATCATGGCGGCAGTGCGGGCGGTGGTGGTGGCGG
>CALEMZ010000057.1 GCA_937910975.1 uncultured Pseudorhodobacter sp.
TACTTTGCCGGCACATATGTGATCGCATAGCCCGGAATTACTTCTTTGACATGCAGAACCGTTACGCGCCCATCCTTGCCCGCCAATACCTTGGCCGCTTGCAAGGCTTGTTCCGGTTCATGCTCCTCATCAAACGCCACAGCCACAAGAATATGCCTATACATGATCACCTCCAATGTTGAACCTATAGATGTTAACACGCGCGCGGTGACGATTGCGTTGATCGAGATCAGGTTTCCGGCTCGGACAGATCGGGCGCACATCAACGGGCAACCTACCTAGCAAAGCTATCGCGCCCGTTTGCAGGGCCACGCATCGGAAGGGCCGAAGACCTCCCGCTCAATCATGTGCTGGAATCCAACAATCCGCCCGGCAGCATCAGTTGCCTAGTGCGCGTGCTGTCTCTCACTCTTGATCCTGATCAATGCTACCTGAGCGTGCACAGAATACACTACGCGTGGTGTTGTAGACTACATTGTAAACCGAACAGGGAGACATGTCGTGGGAATCGTATCAGGTAAGATTGCATTGGTTACTGGGGGTGCCGCTGGCATCGGGCGCGCCACCGCCTTGAAGTTCGCTGCTGAGGGCGCGAAGCTTGTGGTTTCCGATGTTATGGTGGAAGGCGGCGAGGAAACTGCGGATATGATCCGCGCCAGCGGTGGCGAGGCCGTGTTCATCCGCGCCGATATTTCGAAATCGACTGATGTCGCGGCGCTGATCGCGCAGACGGTGGCCAAGTTCGGGCGGCTCGATTGCGCCTGCAATAACGCAGGCATCGAGGGGACAATTGCGCCTTTCGTCGACCAGACCGAAGAAGACTTTGACAAAATTATCGCGGTTAATCTTAGGGGGGTATTCTTGTGTCTCAAGGCCGAAATCACACAGATGCTGGCTCAGGGTGGTGGCACGATTGTCAATCTGTCGTCCGTTGCCGGGCTGATCGGCTTTTCCGGCTTGTCGCCATATGTCGCCTCTAAACACGCTGTGAACGGGTTGACCAAGAATGCAGCACTTGAATATGCCAAGCAAGGCATCCGGGTGAACTCGGTCTGTCCGGGTGGCATTGACACGCGGATGCTCGACTCACTGGCGAAGCAAGCGACTGGTAGTACGATGACCAGTCGCCAAATGATGGATGGTTTGCACCCGATGGGCCGCATCGGTGCGCCCGACGAGGTTGCCAACCTGATCGTCTGGCTATGTTCGGATAACGCGTCCTTCATCACCGGGGCGCATGTGCCTGTCGATGGCGGGTTCGTCGCGCAATAATCTGCGTGTCGCCCGCTACCGTTTTCGGTGGCGGGTCCGCTGTGGTTCGGCATCACCATCGTCCAAGGCGCGCTGCAACCGCCGGATCAGTACATCGCGCGATTTTTCGTCGGCGGTGTTCGCAAGTGCGGTGTTGATGTTCAGGATCAGGCGCGACACATCATTGTGCCAATCCAGCCGGGCAATCTTTTCGGGCGCGAGGCGAGGCTGCGTCGGGACTGACAATCGGACCACGCCCGCCCCTGTCAGCTCAAAACATTCATCCAGCACCGGCCGCAACACATGGCCCGGATCAACCAGCCCCGTCAGCCGCGCCGCCAGCCCGTCAATCGCTTCCTCCTCGCCATGCACCAAAAACAGATCATGCCGAAGCGGCAAGCGGGCCTTGATCCACGCCACCAATTCCGTGCCATCGGCATGGCCGGAATAGAGATCCAGTGACCGGATCCGCGCGCGCACCACGAATTCCTCGCCCTGTATCCGCACCGAGTGCGCGCCATTTTGCAAGATGCGCCCAAGCGTGCCTTCGGCCTGATAGCCGGAGAGCAGCACCGTCGCTTCATCACGCCAGAGCCAGTTTTTCAGCCGGTGACGGATGCGCCCCGCATCGCACATGCCCGAGGCGGCGATTACGATGTGAAAGCCCTGCACCTGATCGAGCGCGATGCTTTCTTCCCTGGATTCGGTAAAGTGCAGATGCTGCGCCCTGATGCCCTGCATCAGCACCGCCCCCTCCTCCAGCTCTTTGTAATGTTTGGCGAAAACCTGCGTGGCCTTGGTGGCAAGCGGGCTGTCGACATAGATCGGGATCGACGGCAGCGCACCCTCAGTGATCAGGCGGCCAAGATCGCTGATCAATTCTTGCGCGCGCTCCACCGCGAAAGACGGGATCAGCAATGCGCCCTTGTGATGCATCGCCGCGCGCACCTCATCGCACAACATGGCGCGACGGCGCTCGGCGGTGGCGTCAATGCGGTCGCGGTCGCCGTAAGTGGACTCGCAGATCAGGTAATCCACGCCGCTGGGGCCTTCGGGATCGTAGTGCATCAGCTTGTAGTTTGGGCCAATATCGGCAGAAAACAGCAGCCGCAGCGGCTTGGCCCCTTCGCCCTGCGCCACCTCAACTTCAACCGAGGCAGAACCCAGCAGATGGCCCGCGTTCCAAAGCCGCGCGCGCAGGCCGGGCAGAACCGCAAACCATGTGTCATAGTCTTGCGGGCGAAACAGTTTGAGGCAGGCCTCGACATCCGCGCTAGTGTAAATCGGCTCAACCGAACCGCGGTTACGGCGCGCGGCGCGGCGGTTGAATTGTTCAACCTCAATTTCCTGAATATGGGCGCTGTCGGGTAGCATCACCCCGGCCAGATCGGCAGTGGCGGATGTGGCGTGGATCGGCCCGGAAAACCCCTGACGCACCAGCTTGGGCAGCAACCCCGAATGGTCAATATGCGCATGGCTGAGAATGACCGCGTCAATCTGATCGGGCGCAAAGGGAAAGGGGCGGTAGTTCAGTTCTTTCTCGGATTTTGATCCCTGAAACAGCCCGCAATCGATCAGTATCTGGCCATGGTCGGTTTCCAGCCGGAAACAGGAGCCGGTGACAGAGCGCGCGGCACCATGAAAGGTTAGTCTGGGATAGGCCATTCGGTTATCCTCTCAGGTCTTGGGCCGCAGCAATGCGGCCGGTTTGGCGCTAGGTTTGATGAACATACGTGCCCGGTGCCGCGATGCGTGACGCGCCCATCGCAGGGGCCGGCACCCAGCCGCTGCTTCTGGCCACCAGCCAATCAGACCATGCGAGCCACCAAGAGCCTTGTATCGGTTCATGCTGTGCCAGCCATGCGTCGGGACCAATGTAGGGCGCACCAGCCGGGCTATGCGCGATACGGTAATGCCGCCCCACATGGCCCGGCTCACTAAGGATGCCGCCGTTGTGCCCACCTTTGGTCAGCACAAAACTCAGATCGCAATCGGTAAACAACCGGGTCTTATAGACCGATTTCCAAGGCGCAATATGGTCCGCTTCGGTGCCAACCACGAAGGTCGGGGCCGAAATGTCTTTCAGAGCAATCACGCGGCCTTCGACGGCAAACCGCCCCGCCGTTAGCCGGTTTTCCAAAAACAGGCCGCGCAGGTATTGCGAATGCATGCGCGCAGGCATCCGCGTGGTATCGGCATTCCACACCCCAATATCCGTGGGCAGGTCTTCACGGCCCAGAAAATAGCGCTGTACGGCGCGGGTATAAATCAGATCTTCCGCCCGGATCGCGGCAAAGGCACGCGCCATCTGGGGGCGGTCGAGATAGCCTTTCTCCCACATCATATCTTCAATGAAGGCGATCTGGCTTTCATCAAGAAACAGCAGCAACTCACCCGCTTCGACAAAATCAACCTGCGCTGCCATTAACGTCATCGAGGCCAGCCGCGCATCGCCGTCGCGCGCCATGGTTGCCGCCGCAATGGCCAGAATCGTCCCGCCAAGGCAATAGCCTGAGGCATGCACCTTTTGGCCCGGAACAATGGCGCAAATCTCATTAAGTGCCGCCATAACGCCGCGCTTTCGGTAATCCTCCAGCGACAGTTCGGCCTGATCGGCGGTCGGATTGCACCAGGAAATCATGAAAACCGTGAAGCCCTGATCGACGAGGTATTTCACCATCGAGTTATGGGGCGACAGATCAAGAATATAGTATTTCATGATCCAGGCCGGAACGATCAGGATCGGCTCGGCCTGCACGTTCTGCGTTTGCGGCGTGTATTGAATCAGCTCAAAAAGATCGTTGCGATACACCACCTCTCCGGGGGTACAAGCCAGATCCTCGCCGATCCGGTAGCCTTCAGGCTCAGGCTCGCGTATTTGCGTCAGCGTTTTCATGAAGTCGTGGGCAAAATGGGCAGCACCCTCGGTCAGGTTCTTGCCTTGGGTCTTGACGGTTTCCTCAATGATCTCAGGGTTCAGGCCCGGAAAGTTTGAGGGCGACACCACATCCAGCATCTGACGCATCATGAAGCGGGTGCGGTCTGCATCTTCGGGCCGTAGGCCACGCAAGGGCTCGGTCGCATGATCCCACCAATCTTGCACCGCCAAAAACCCCTGTTGCCACATCTGAAACGGCGCTTTTTGCCAGCCGGGATGCTCGAAACGATGATCATAGCCTTTGGGGGCAAAGGGCGCGGCAGCAGCAGGCCCTACATTGACAGCTTGGGTCATCAGCTTAAGCGCATTTTCCCGCGCCTGCTCAAGAAGCTCAAGCTGACGGCCCGGCGATTGGCTCATGTGCAGCGCCCAGTCGGTCCAGGCCTCGATAAAGGCATGTTGTGACACGCCGCCGGTCAGCCGGGCCGCGGCGGCGCGTACCGCACGGTCAAGGTTCTGATGCGGGTGTTCCGGTTTGGGCGCGGAAGCCGGCCCAGCCTGCGTTTCGGTTTTGGGTGGGATCACAGCGGGAGTTGGTGCGGCCTTGGTCTTGAGCGCGGTCACGTTCTTGCGGTTGCGGGTCATGTGTTGTCCTCCGAGGCTGACAGCGAGGAGTCTCGTGATCGGGTCATCGCAAGCTGTGTGGCCCTAACATTGCACCCCGTTTGATCAGCAGGTTGGCTTCGCGTTACAGTCCAGATCGCCCCTCCGGTTATCATCGACCATTCCCATCTTCGCGCAACTTCCACATCAACCATGGACCGGCGACCGCTGCTTTGCCTTGATTCAAATCAGCGCAAGGTACCGTTCTTGACCGTAGCGGGATATGACGCATCTATTCCGGGGGCAGGGGACCGCTTTTGCGCGTCTTCGCAAAGGGGGTGATGGTGCTGTCGGGGTCAAGGCAGGCTCGGATTTCCTTCAGGTCTAGCGTTTCCTTTGCCTCCAGCCGGGAAACAAGCCGCTCCACCCGCGCACGATGGCCTTCAATCAAATGGGTCGCCTGTTTTTCGGCCTCATGCAGCAAGCGTATCACCGCCTGATCGACGCGCGCGGCGGTTTCATCGGCGAAGGCGCGGGGCTGGGCGATTTGTTGCCCGAGAAACGGATGGTCTTCGCTGTCGCGCAAATCAACCGGGCCGATATCCGGGTCCATCCCCCAGCGCGATACCATGGAACGCGCCAGCGCCGTGGCACGGCGAATATCATCGTCAGCACCGGAACTCACCGAGCCAAGCAAAAGCTTCTCCGCCGCCCGCCCGGCCAGAAGCGTGGTCAATTGCACCCGCAAAAAGCCTTCGGGCAGGGTGTGACGTTCATTTTCGGGCAGCATATGGGTGCTGCCAAGGCTGCGTCCGCGCGGGATGATTGTAACCTTGTAAAGCGGGTCGCCGCCGGGATTGTAAAAGGCGGCGGCAGTATGGCCCGCCTCATGCACGGCCAGCCGGTGTTTTTCATCGGGCTGGATCGCCAATGTGCGCACCGTCCCCATCATCACCTTATCGCGCGCCTCGTCCAGATCGGCACTGGTGATATAGGACCCCGACCGACGTGCCGCCGTAATTGCGGCCTCGTTCAGAAGGTTCTTCAGGTCTGCCCCGGAAAACCCCGGCGTGCCAGCGGCCACCTGATCGAGATTGACATCCGGGTGCAGCGGCAGACCCTTGATATGCACATCCAGAATTGCGCGGCGCGCAACCTTGTCGGGCAATGATAGGGTTACATGGCGGTCAAACCGACCGGGGCGCAGAAGCGCCGGGTCTAGCACATCGGGACGGTTGGTGGCGGCCAGCACCACCACCGCCTCACGCGCAGTGAAGCCGTCCAGCTCGGCCAATATCTGGTTGAGCGTCTGTTCCCGTTCATCATGCCCGCCGCCCAATCCGGTGCCACGGGTGCGCCCGATACTGTCCAATTCATCAATGAAGATAATCGAGGGGGCTTGCTTGCGCGCCTCTTCAAACATCTTGCGCACCCGGCCCGCGCCGACGCCAACAAAAACCTCGATGAATTCCGAGCCGGAGGTGGAAAAGAATGGCACATCGGCCTCACCAGCCAAAGCCCGCGCCAAAAGTGTTTTGCCGGTGCCGGGCGGGCCCACCAGCAACACACCATGCGGCACCGTGGCTCCTACTTTTTGGAAGCGGTCCGGGTCGCGCAGAAATTCGACGAGTTCCGACACTTCGCGCTTGGCTTCGTCCTGCCCCGCGACATCGGCGAACGTGACCTTGTGACTGGGCTTGGTGGGTTTTGAGGCCCGTCCGCCCAGAAAGTCCCCGATGCCACCCGGCAAACCGCCGCCAAACCCGCCACCGACCCGCCCGCCCATCATGCTACGGCTGAGCCAGATGTAGAAGGCCAGGATCAAAATCCAAGGCAGTAGCGAGAGCAAAAGCGAAGGTACCTGCGGTTCCTCGACGGTTACAGTGACACCCATATCCTCCAGCAGCGGCAGGAGTGTCGGGTCGGGTTGCTGGGGAGTGATGGCGCGCATCTGTGCGGTGCCATCCGCCGCCGGGTCACGCAGAACCGTGATAATGGCAGAGGCCTCCAGCCTTGCCTCACTGACGCCGCCGCTGCTAATCAATTTCTTGATTTCAGTGTATGAAACAGTCTTTGGGGTGGGCGTGTCGCTCGGCATTTGCATGAATAGAGCGGCAAAGATCGCCATCCCGACTGCAATCGACAGCAAAAGGCGTACCAGCGATCTAGGGCCGGCAGGCTCGGGGGGGGGCGCGTGATTTCCCATATGGTTTTCCCTGATATGACATGCTGTGACGAAGATCACATGAGGCCGCATCCTGACCAATCACTTGCAGCTTACCTTGCAACACATCCTGTTGCCACGCCTTGACGCAGATCAACGGCGCTTCGGGTCGCGACGAACATCATGCGCGACGGCCAACAAGCCCGGCGCGGTGCGGCTGTAGTTGTGGCTGTTCAGGCCACCCTTCTATTTTCAGGGATACTGTGATGAGAAACAGTGCCCTAATGAGCTGACAGTTAACACATGGCAGCAAAAAGCCTCATTCTGTTTAGAAATTTACCACATTATACGCCGCTATTTATAGGGTCCGCGTAAACTGGCGGCGTGAAGGTGATGCAAGTATGATGCATCTGGTGGTACATACCCATTCTGGCCATGGGATATTCGGAGGTAAACGGATGCGACAGGTGTTTTCCGGTGCACAGATTTTTGACGGAACCCAACTGCTGTCCGACCATGCGCTGATCGTGGAAAACGGTGTTGTGGTTGGGATGAAGCGTGACCTGCGCGGGGATGTAGAGCTTGCGGGCGGGGTCTTGGCTCCGGCTTTTGTGGATTTGCAGGTGAATGGCGGCGGCGGCATCATGCTGGATGGGCAAGCGGATGCAGGGCGGATTGCCGCGATCTGCGCCACACATATTCTGCTGGGCTGTGCGGGGGTAATGCCCACGTTGATCTCTGACAGCAAAGAGGCGACCTCTCGCGTGATTGCCGCGTGCGTGGAGGCGGCGCAAGCCAATGTGCCGGGATTTTTGGGGCTGCATCTGGAAGGCCCGCATCTGGACCCGCGGCGCAAGGGCGCGCATGACGCCGCATTTATTCGACCGATGGAGAATGCGGATCTTGCGGCATTGCTGAAGGCTGCGCAAAAACTGCCAGCACTGATGGTAACCGTCGCGCCTTGTTCGGTGTCGCTGGAACAGGTGCGCGCATTGGCGCAAGCAGGGGTTATCGTCAGCCTCGGCCATACGGAATGCACCTATGAGGAAGCGTTGGCCTATATTGAGGCTGGCGCGAGCTGTGCCACACATCTTTTCAACGCGATGGCCCCGATCGCGGCGCGTACGCCGGGGCTGGCCGGGGCGGTGCTGGATACCTCGCTACCAGCGGGGCTGATCGCGGATGGGGTGCATGTTTCATCGGCGGTATTGCGGCTGGCCATGGCGGCGCGCCCGGAAGGGTTGTTTCTCGTGTCCGATAGCATGGGCTTTGCCGGTACGGAGCTTGCCGAGATGGTGCTGAACGGACGCCTGATCAAACGGGTGGCTGGGCGGCTGACGCTGGAAGATGGCACGATTGCCGGTGCGGATTTGCGGTTGGATCGGGCGCTAGCCACAATGGTGCGCCAAATCGGTGTTGCACCGAGCAAAGCACTGGCGATGGCAACCTCGACCCCGGCGATGCTGATCGGGATGGGCAACACGTTGGGCCATTTGTTGCCAGAGCGGCGCGCCGATATGGTTTACCTCGACCCCAATTGGCAGCTTACCAAGACTTGGTGGGGGGGCGTGGCGCTTTGAGGTTTGACCGGTTTGTCGGTTAGGCCCCAGTTTGTCAGACAAGGCAACTAAAATGGAGAAAGGGTCACCCTTGCGGGCAACCCTTTCCGAGTTCCAAGGAGATGGGCCAGTTAGGTTTACAAGCCCAATCAGTGGTCTGTTTCACTGGGGGCCGCCCCTAGGAAACACCCCGTCTGACTGTCCCGACGCTTCTCTCCAACATCACTCTAGACACTGGATCACCTCCTTTCAAAAACGTTGCAGATAAGGAGAGACTGCCACATATTTTGTGTTTGTCAAAAGTTTTTTACGCAGGGGTGGTGTGAAATTTTTGTACAATTATGCGGAAGGGCACCAGTGCAAGCAGTGCCAACGCAAGTTTGACGCCCCAATCTGCAATCGCAAGAGAGACCCAAAGCGGGGTTGTTGGCCCAATGCCCAAAAGCGGAAGCGCCTCATTCGCCCAAGCCACATCATTGCCCGGCTCCAGCCATGTCAGCCCTGCCGAAAAGGCCAGCGTAAAGAAGATCGCGGTATCTGCACTGGCGCCCACAAGGGTGGAGACAAGCGGCGCGCGCCACCAGGTGCCGCTGCGCAGCCTGTCAAAGACCGCTACGTCCAGCAGCTGTGCCGTGAGGAAGGCCAGTGCCGAGCCGACGGCGATGCGCAATGTCACCAGCGGGCCGAACTCGCCCATGATCTGGGTGCCGATGAACGAACACGCCAGCCCCACCACAAAGCCCACCAAAACCACACGGCGCGCAGCAGGGGCACCATAGATACGGTTCATCAGGTCTGTCACCAGAAAGGCGAGGGGATAGGTGAAGGCGCCCCATGTCAGCCATTGGCCAAACAGATGTTGCACAAGGATATTAGAGGCCACCACGATGGCAGCCATGGCGAGAACGCCGGGGATCAATTGACGGGTCATTTTCTTTTTCCGTTTTATCAAGGTCGCGGATACTTGGTCCCTGATCATCAGGGACGGGCGGGCCATACGCCCGGCGGGGTGGCCATGTCAAGGAAGCAGGCGGTATTCGACGATTTCTGTCCGCTGCACCCAAAAGAAATTGTCGTCTGAAATCATCGTCAGCCGGATATCGCCCGCAGGGTCGCGCCACACCACGATGCCTTCCAGATTGTCGTGCGTTCCGGCCTGGCTTTGTAGTTCCAGTCGCTCATCGGTGAAACCTTTGGGGCCAAGCGCGAAACTGCGAACGCGGCTGGCAAAGCCAGACAGGCCATGGAAGGCGCGTTCCAGCAGGTAAAGCCGCTCGTCGGGGCCAAAATCTGCACCGACGGCCTCAAAATCCGGGGTGCGGGGCAGGGTAAGTTGGCCATCCCATGTGCCGTGGCGGTAGCGGAACACCGGATAAGGGCCTGTGCCGCGCGGACTTTCGGGCAGGGTGTAAAGCGTGCCGCTGGCATCCACGGCCAAAGCCTCCAACGCCGAATTTCTTCGCAAGCCGGGGAATTGGGGGGCCAGCGGCAAGTCCTGGCCCGGCTGATCAAGCGACGGATAGGCCATGACGCGGGCCGAGCCTTTGCCCTCAAAGCTGACGAACACCTGCCCATCGGGGGCAATCGCCAGCCCTTCACTATCGGCGCGGTGGTCGCTGAGGGTGTGGCCCTTGTGGTCTTGCAGGGGGGCGATGGCAGCGGATTTTACACCGATAATCCTGCCATCGGCCGCGCGCAGAATTTGGCCGTGGGTCCAACCTGCGCGGTCGCTGATCGCGGTGAAGGACTGGCCATCATCGGAAAATTCCAAAGCGGAAAAGCCCCCGTGTTTGGGGTCGGCGCTGTGCCAGACATAGGTAGCGATGAAGTTCGGCGCGGCCGGGGGTGCGGCGCTGCCATCAAGTGCCAGCACCAACGACAGGCCCGTGATCAGCGTGAGGCGAGAACGCTTTTGCATTGGTTCGGCAAATCCGCCATTGTGAATTGCCGCGCGCCCCGCTTACGCGGCCCCGCCTTTTTCTTGGGCGTTTTCGCGGTGGCTTTGGGCGGGTTCAGGTAGTCCGTCACCCACCAGCGCAGCGTGTCATCGCAACCATTGCCTCCTTTGGACAAGGAAGTCACGGTGGGTTTTTGCGTTTCGCAGGCACTGGCACCGGGCGGGCATTTCAAACGCACGTGAAAATGCGTGTCATGCCCCGCGACAGGGCGAATTTTCTGCAACCAGCCCTTGTCTTCACGTGTGGCGGTTTTGCACATCTCCAGCTTCACGGCGGCGGCCACGAAGATCCGGTCCACCCGACTGTCAGAGGCGGCGGCCTTCAATAGTGCATGGTGGCTGCGCGTCCAGTTGCCTGTCACAGAGCGCTGATCGCCGGATCGCACAGGGATGGAGCTGATCTTTTCCCGGTCCGCACGGCTGAGGCTTAATCGGCTGGGCGGCAGCATCCAGACATCGGCATCCAGTCCGATTTGATGGCTGGCGTGGCCGCTCGTCATCGGCCCGCCGCGCGGTTGCGAGATGTCGCCGATGTACAGCCCTTTCCAGCCCACGGAAACGGCCATGCGGCTCAGGTCTTGCAAGTAGGCAATCATTTCTGGTTGGCCCCAGTTGCGATTGCGCGACAGGCGCATCGCTTGCCATGTTGGTCCGGTTTCGGGCAATTGCACATGGCCCGCGCCACAGCCCTTGGCATAGCTGCCGATGGGCATTGCGGCATGGTCAGAGGCATTCTTCTTGGAACCGAACAGCTGGTTTGCCAACGACTCAGCCTGAGCGCCCGCG
>CALEMZ010000058.1 GCA_937910975.1 uncultured Pseudorhodobacter sp.
GCCGCATTCACGCCTTGCCCGATCCATTGATCCTTTTTACCGCCAAGGCGGTTTTCAATGCCAAATAGCCTTGCAGCCTTTCTTGATCATGATGCGTCGGTGCTGCACAATCGAACCCTTGCGCGTGGCGCCGCAAAAACCGTTTCCCCAAGAAAAGGTATAATAGGAACGATAAAAGCCATTTGACCTCCACTCTTGCCTCCGAGCGCGTAGCGTGGCACCTCTTGTGTCAGATCACACGTGAGGTGGGACATGGGTGTATTTTTTCGTTGGTTTGTGGCGTTCGGGATGCTTTCAGCAACCTATAATCCGACGCCCTGGAACTTTTTTCACTGGGCGCAGGCGAATTACAGCGCCCAATTGCCTTTGACGGTACTCTTGGGGCTTTTGCTGAGCGTTGCTTATATCATCTATATCGGGGCCACATTGCGCTCACTCGGGCCGTTTGGCATGGCATTGGTAACCTCAGTTTTCGCAGCACTTATCTGGGTTCTGGTGGATTGGGGCATGCTGTCGACCGGGAACTCCGCACTCAATACCTGGCTGGGGATCATGGCATTGTCTTTGGTACTCGGAATTGGCTTGTCATGGAGCATTCTGTGGCAGCGCATGTCAGGCCAGGCCACGGTTGATGAGGTGGATGAGTAATCGCCTGCGCAGCACAATGGTTAGCGCGCCGCATCAAAGCCGCACGGGTTGGCCATGCGGGGTGCGCAAATAAGCGTCTTCCCACGCTTGTTTCAGCGCGCTCAGGTCGCTCATTCGCGCATGGCCCTGCTCTTGGACCAATGCCTCCAATGTCTCTAACCACGCCGTGAAATAATCATCGCCGCCATCCAGCGTTTTCGTCAGCCCGTGTTGTTTAAGAGTGGCCCCGAAACGTTGCGCCCAGTCGGGCCAGGCAAACAGCCCGGTCTCATTCAAATAAACTGTCAGGGCGAAAAGCTGGGCGTGCCAAGGCTCAGCAAAGGGCGGCATGGCTGGGGGGCCGGGGCAACCCTTCATGGCGCTGGCTCCAGATAGCTTTGCCACAGATCCAACACCACCTCGTCTGCAGGGTGTTCGGGATGCGCCCAAAGGGCAGCGGCGGCAAAGGCCACGGCGTAAAGTGGCTCAGCCCTGTCGCCAAGCCCATGGGCGGCGGCGTCGGGCAGAACATGGGTGCCATGGTACAGCACAATGCGCCCCTGCGCACCCGCAGCGTAGCGTGGCAAGCGGGTATGGCCGCCGTTGACAAGGGTGTTTTGCGCCAGCTTACGGGCTTGAACCTTTGCACCGATGGCGAAGGACGGGGCGATATTACTGGGTCGATTGGCCGGGCCGCCCTTGGCCAGCACGCCCGCCACGGACTCGGGCTTCAGCGCCTTTGTCGAAAGCGGGCTGCGGGTAGGCACATCCCCGGCCAGTTCATCAAGCGTCACCACGCCTTTAGCGACCAGCAGCGCCGCAAGCCCGCCCATCCATTTTTCGTAATAGGAAAACCGCATGTAATCTTGCGGGCTAAGGCATTCGCGGGCATGGCGCGATGTGTCAATGTTCCATTGCCCCAATGCCCCTGCCGCCAGTGTCAGCGCCAGCGCGCGGGCATGCCAATCCTCGTGAAAGACCTCGACTTCGGCCTCATGGATCACCGGGCCGTCGCCAAAGCGTCCGCCCATGTCATGCACCCGGCTCATAACAACGCCGTCCCGATCATGCCATCACGCGTGACAAGCGCGGCCATCGCCTCGGCATCCAACCCTTCGGTGCCAGCGGGGCGATCAGGGATCACCAGATAGCGCACCTCAGCGGTCGAATCCCAGACCCGCACGGCGCAACCCTCAGGCAAGACCACGCCGAAATCGGCCAGAACCGCGCGGGGTTCGCGCACCGCCCGCGCCCGGTATGCATCCGATTTATACCACGCTGGCGGAATGCCCAAAAGCGGCCACGGGTAGCAACTGCACAGGGTGCAGACCACCATGTTATGCACCGCGTGCGTGTTTTCCACCGCGACCATATGTTCGCCCTGCCGCCCATAAAACCCCATCGCACTGACCGCGGCTGTCGCATCTCTAAGTAGCCAGTCGCGGAAATCAGGCTCCGCCCAGGCCCGCGCCACCACTGCCGCACCATTTCGCGGGCCGATCTTGTGCTGATAGGTGTCAATAATCGCATCCAGCGCCGCCGGGTCAATCAACCCCTTGGCAGCAAGCAGGGTTTCAAGCGCCTTGACCCGCAACGCAGGGTCCGGCGGCAAAAGCGAATGCGGGTGATCGGGATCTGAATGGTCATGGGGCATAAGGCAGTTTCAGCGCAGGCCCGAGACCTTGTCAAGCAGCACGGCTTAACGGCCCAGACCGGCTGGCCCCATGCTCAACAGTAATGCCACCCAAATGGACATTTCTTTGACATCCAAACGGGTGCCACGCAAAATTTCGTTTTTCCGCAATAAGTCTCGCCGCATCTCATTTTTAAGCAACTGGGGTACGGCGTCTGTCATCACATGTGGAAGGTTGCGCATGATCAGCCACGGTTGGTGCCCCTTTGGAACACGCACTGGACGGGGCGCCGGATTGGCGAAGATTTCTCACGCGATGCACTGATAGCGCGGTTTCGCAATCACGAAGCAGAGGTCAAAAACATCTGCCCGCAGATGGGTGGGCCCCGCTCTGCGCGTTTCTCGGCCAGCCAGTGCCAGATGTACCCTCTCCACGCAGCAATGCCCGCGAGGAATTTTTCGCCAATTTGGACAGCATTGAATAGGAACTGGCGGCTACCCGCTTTGGGGCAAGGCCATCGGCAGCAGTTTCACCTTATGGCTGCGTCGCCATGCGAAGGACAAAAGGCCATGACCTCAGAAATGTCTCGTGGTACTTTGGGGCAGGTTCTTGCCGTTTCTCTAGCGCATCTCTCAGCAAAAAGAAGGATTTACCATGCCAATCACCCTCACCGCGGCCCACAGCCTAGCCGATGCCTATACAAAAGCCTGGAATTCTGGCGACCCGACAGCCGTGGCGTCGTTCTTTGCCAAAGATGGCGGGATTGTCATCAATAACGGCGCCGCCAGTCTCGGCCGTAGCGGCGTCACACAAATGGCAGCGGGCTTTTTTGCGGATGTACCCGACCTTTCGCTCAGCTGTGACGGGGTGCGCGTTGCCGGGGATCATATGGTCTACCTCTGGACCTTTACCGGCCACCACTCCGGCACCAAGGCCCCGCTAACCGTCGTGGGATGGGAGGAATGGGATCTGGATGCCAGCCATAAGGTCAAAGCTTCGCGTGGTTGGTTTGATGGCGAAGACTATGCACGGCAGGTCTCGGCGCAATGACTAACCTTTGACTTGCAGCCCAGCCCGCTAGCCCCTAGATAGGCGCAACCCTTGATCGGAAAAGCCCTATGGAAAACGTCGTTCTCACCATCCACCTGATCCTTGCACTCTGCCTGATCGGCGTTGTGCTGCTACAACGCTCCGAAGGGGGTGGTTTGGGTATGGGCGGCGGCGGCGGCGGAGCGACGTCAGGCCGTGGGGCTGCAACCGCGCTGACCAAACTGACCTGGGTCTTTGCAATTGCCTTTATCATCACCTCGATCAGCCTGACGTTGATGGCTGCGCAAAACGCGACTGGCGCATCGGTCGTCGATCAGTTCGGCGGCACCGCGCCTGATCCGGTGGCGCCTGTTGCACCACTTGGCACCGATCTTCTGCCGCCCGCGCCCGCGAATGCCCCGTTGGCACCGCCGCACGCCGATGAAGGTCTGACGCCCCCCACACCAGCAAACTGAGCCTCGGGCAGGCAACACGCTGACGGCCCCAAAACCTTGGGGGCGTCAAACTACTTTCCTCATCATATAGCGGTCCTGTTGCAGATCGTTCTTTTTTCGGTTATGTCTCGTCTCCCGTGAAGGTGCGATTCTGAGACGCCGAATCGCATGCATTTTTCTCACGGGGGTCCACCACATGGCACGTTATATCTTCATCACCGGTGGTGTTGTGTCTTCTTTGGGCAAGGGGCTGGCATCGGCCGCCCTCGGTGCCTTGCTGCAAGCGCGCGGCTACTCCGTCCGCCTACGCAAACTCGACCCCTACCTCAACGTCGATCCCGGCACCATGTCACCCTTTGAGCATGGCGAGGTGTTCGTTACCGACGATGGCGCGGAAACCGATCTGGACCTCGGCCACTATGAGCGCTTTACCGGTGTGCCCGCCCGCAAGACCGACTCCATCTCCTCGGGCCGCATCTATTCTAACGTGCTGGAAAAAGAGCGCCGCGGCGATTACCTCGGCAAAACCATCCAAGTTGTCCCGCATGTCACCAATGAAATCAAAGACTACCTGCGCATCGGCGAGGATGAGGTCGATTTCATGCTCTGCGAAATTGGCGGCACGGTGGGCGATATCGAAGGCCTGCCGTTCTTCGAGGCAATCCGCCAGTTTATCCACGAACGCCCGCGCGGCGAATGCATCTTGCTCCACCTCACGCTGCTGCCCTATCTGGCCGCCTCTGGAGAGCTGAAAACCAAACCGACCCAACACTCGGTCAAGGAACTGCAATCCATCGGCCTTGCGCCTGACGTGCTGCTGCTGCGCTCCGAACACCCGATCCCGCAAAAGGAACGCGAGAAAATCGCTCTCTTTTGCAACGTGCGCAAAGAAAGCGTCATCGCCGCCTATGACCTTAAAACCATCTATGAGGCCCCGCTCGCCTATCATCGCGAAGGGCTCGACCAAGCCGTGTTGGACGCCTTCGGCATCTCCCCTGCCCCGCGCCCCAATCTGACCCGCTGGGAAGATGTGATGGACCGCATGACCCATGCCGAGGGTGAGGTTCGCGTCGCTATCGTCGGCAAATACACCCAGCTTGGGGATGCCTATAAATCCATCGCCGAGGCCCTGACCCATGGCGGCATGGCCAACCGTACCCGCGTCAAGGTCGAATGGGTGGATGCCGAGCTGTTTGAGCGTGAAGACCCGGCCCCCTACCTCTCACCGTTCCACGCCATCCTCGTGCCCGGCGGCTTTGGCGAGCGCGGCACCGAAGGCAAGATCAAAGCCGTGGAATTCGCCCGCACCCGCAAAGTGCCGTATCTTGGCATCTGCCTCGGCATGCAAATGGCGGTGATCGAGACCGCCCGCAACCTCGCCGGCGTCACCGACGCAGGCTCCGAAGAGTTTGACCATGAGGCCGGCGGTAAACGCTTCACCCCCGTCATCTACCACCTGAAAGAATGGGTGCAGGGCAACCATGTGGTGGAACGCAAAGTGACCGATGACAAAGGCGGCTCCATGCGCCTTGGCGCCTATTCCGCCCATCTGACCCCCGGTTCCAAAGTGGCCGAAATTTACGGTGCCACCGAAATCGAAGAGCGCCACCGCCACCGCTATGAAGTCGATATGACCTACCGCGACAAGCTGGAAGCCTGCGGGCTGATGTTCAGCGGTATTTCCCCCGACGGAAAACTGCCCGAAATCGTCGAAATCAAAAACCACCCGTGGTTTATTGGCGTGCAGTTCCACCCGGAGCTGAAATCCAAGCCTTTTGCGCCGCACCCACTATTTGCGGATTTCGTGCGGGCAGCAGTGGAGGCTAGCCGGTTGGTGTGAGGGGCACTTACCCTCCAGGGGTGCGGTCAGGCGGATGCGAACTAGTCTCTTGAAGGGCAGAGAAGCGGCCCCTTATGCCGAGCATAGTTGGCGCCATTCAGAGAGAGCGGCGTCGCGGTTGAGCTTGAAATTGGCGCGTGAGTAAAGTTGACGCTCCAGGTTGAAATGGTTGTGAACGGAAGCATGAACGGCGGCGAACTTCTGCAAACTTTGCATACTCCGAAAGCCCAGCATCGCCCGTTCTCGTCGTCGAAAAGGCTGGTGAGAATTCTCGCCGTGGTTGTTCTGCCAGCGCCCGGTTTCCTGCTTGTTCGCATTGCCAATGACCTTCATCGCAGCGCCGTAGGAACGCAGCTTGTCGGTCTCGATAATATGTGGCGGCCCGAACCGCTTCATTGATTTCTTTAGGTTCAGGACCCATAAAGACTATTGAGCTTGATGGTTTTGCGTGATTCACGACCCCCAGTTATGAGGGGATGTCATGGGCAATCTTTATTGGCTGAGCGAAGCGCAGATGGCGCGGCTTAGGCCTTACTTTCCGAAGAGCCGAGGCCGTGCTCGCGTTGATGATCTGCGCGTTTTGAGTGGCATTATTTTCATCAATCGCAATGGGTTACGTTGGTGTGATGCACCTGCCGCGTGCGGGCCGCCGAAGACCTTGTATAATCGTTGGAAGCGCTGGAGTGACGTGGGTGTGTTCGCCAGATCATAATGGGCCTGGCCGAACAAGCCCCAGACAACAAGACCATCTCGATCGATGCAACGTACCTCAAGGCACATCGCACGGCTTCCAGCCTGCGGTTAAAAAAAGGGGGCGTGGACGCCTGATTGGGCAAGCCAAGTGTGACATGAACCATTGCCTGGCAGACGATTGCCACAATCGTCGAGAAGTACAAAGCTGCACGCGGTCACAGACACCAGCGGACGTCCGATCCGTTTCTTCATCACCGCAGGTCAAGTGAGCGATTATACCGGCGCTGCTGCCTTGATGAACGGCCTGCCAAAGGCTGAGTGGCTCCTCGCTGACAGAGGATACGATGCTGATTGGTTCCGAGAGACCCTTATAGACAAGGGCACAAAACCCTGCATTCCCAGGCGCAAGTTGCGCAAGAAAACCGTTAAGTACGACAAGCGGCGCTACAAACGACGGAACCGTATCGAGAGAATGTTTGGGAGGATCAAGGACTGGCGACGTGTGGCAACACGCTACGACAGATGCCCAAAGGTCTTCCTCTCGGCAATCGCCCTCGCCGCAACCGTCATATTCTGGTTATGAGCCCTGACCCTAGCGAGATCCCAAGTTCGAACTATTCCGTTTTCACTTTCTTGCTTCGCCATCGATTGCCAAGAGATCACCGCCGATTTTCAGTATTTGATGCACCAGCAGGTCTAGATCGCTGCGCCGGGTCCGATGATTGCAGATCGCCACGCGCAGGCAATGGCGGCCTTTCACCGTGGTGTCGGAAACGGCGGCGATG
>CALEMZ010000059.1 GCA_937910975.1 uncultured Pseudorhodobacter sp.
GCCGGATTTCAACAACGGCTCGCTGGACCATGCCCAGTCGATGAATCCCTCCTTGCCAACCACGATCATCGCTCGCTTGTCGGTGATGGTCATCCACTTCAGGATCGCAGCGGTCAGCGACACAGCATAGCGGTCTGACAGTTCGGTCATCACGTCGATGTCTATAACCCGGCCCTTGATCTGGTCACGGAAATCGTCGAGCGGCATCAGCAGATAGGAGGCAAAGGTATTGGCCTCGCCTTCGATCTTGTTCCGGCCCTCATCCCAGTCGGCCATATTGCGGTTGGTACATTCAAGCCCGCCGGGATTGGCATGACGGTGCAGAAGGTAGTGGCCAAGTTCATGGGCCAGCGTGAAGTTCCGCCGTCCTGGCGAGCGGACACTCTCGTTATAGAGGATACCCCATTCGCCGGATCCGTTGGGGTGCGGCATCAGCATGCCTTCCACGCCTTTAGAAAGCTCCAGCCCGCCGACCATTGTGATTGGTGCGCCCGGAAACACCTGTCGCGAGAAATCCTGCGCCAGCGCCGCCACATCGATCGGAAAGCGCGGCAGCCCATGCGCCGCCTGATGCAACGAAAGGATCTGCGTAAGGCGGATCGCCCAACCTTGAGGCGTCGTGGGCAGGCTCAATCCTTCTTTCCCCACATATCGATCATCTGATTGATCTTCGCCTGGTCGTCAGGGGCGAGCTTGCTGAATTTGCGGAAGAAGGCTTCCTTCAGAACCGCATCTCCGGGCTCCTCGCTTTCGTCCAGCAGATAGTCGGTGGTGACCTCGAGGGCCTGAGCGATCCGGGTCAGTTTTTCTCCTGACGGTTTTCGTGCATCGCGGTTCTCAAGCTCCCATATATAGCTCTTGCTCGAATCTGTCAGCTCCGCGAGCTTATCGAGCGAGTATCCCTTTTCCTGACGATGGCGCTTGATCTTGGCGCCTAGGGACGTGGTCATCGTATCATCCTTGTTTTCCTTGGTTGGGGGAAGTTTGTTCGGTATGCCGAACAAAATAGTAGCGCGCAAGTAGACATGGCGGTTTGTTCGGTATATATCGAACAGCATCGTATCGCTTTGCGCCGATTTCCTCTTCCTCCTGGCCAGAAAGGGCTTACATGACTGCCATCGCCGCCTTCCTCCGCAAAACCCCCGTCACCCGACTGCAAGACTATTTCACCGCTGCCGGGTTCACGTCCCTTCCGCCGGTCGATTGGACCAAGCCCGAGTCGGAGGTAGTCGAGCCCCTGATCAAGGCTGTCGACGCCATGACCAACGATGAAAAACAGCGCGTCATCATGAATGCCGGTCAGGTCGCCGCCCTGGCCGACGAGCCTGGCCAGAATGCCCTGCAGAACGTTGTGCTTAACAGGGCCGTCTTCGACCCGCTGGAAGGGGCAAACAACCGGTCGCTTTGGGTGTTTCTGAATGAACCAGACCAGTTTCGTAAGGCTGAAGAGGTCCGCTACAATGATGAACGGCGCCGTGGCCGGTCATGGAGCGGCTTTGAAGTGGAAAAGGACCGCGTGGTCCGCCGGGATGCTGCATCGGTAGCTGACTTTACCAAGGCAATCCGCGAGCGTTTCGACACGCCGCATGTTCATGTCGATGTTTTCGACCGGCACCGCGTCATCCTCGATGATCAGGAATGCGATCTCGTTCAGGTCGCTGTCTATCGCGAAGGGCGGCCGGAGGACATGCTTGGTTTCGACGCGAACAGCACATTGTCCCGCCGCATCGTGAAGCCGGTTTTTGAGGCCGCGCTGACTTACGAAGCGGATACCGGCGTCATAGAGGTGGTGGCCAATACAGTTGCAGACCGGAGGGATCTCACTGCCTACATGGCGCGGGACCTGCTTGGGATCGACTTCGAAGAAAAGCATATACCGCAGCGGGAATACGATCTTGGGATGCTCTTGAAGCCTTTTGACTTTCCGACTGACGTTGATGACGGCATTGCGGACGTCACCGTGAAAGAACTGCGTCTTATGGAGGTTGGCCAGTCTAACGAACGGATCATCCTCGAATCCATGTCGGGCGCCGACCGCACGGTGTGGGAAATGGCAGAAGAAAGAATTGGGCTCGACATTGGCAGTTCTGGGCATGTCCTCTCCGTTGCATCTGAAGCGCCTGAATGGATCGTCACGCGCGCGCGGTTCACGATCAAGTTTCAGCCCGGCCCGAGCGGCGGGCGGGGCAAATCGTTGACGCTGACGGTGACCATGCC
>CALEMZ010000060.1 GCA_937910975.1 uncultured Pseudorhodobacter sp.
TGGGGCTTTGGGCCTGCGCAAGGCTGTGACGCCCGATCTGGCGCAAGTGGAAAACACCCGCGCCATTGGCCTGCTTTTGTATGACAAGTATCTGCTGCCATTTCAACTGGCTGGCATGATCTTGCTGGTTGCGATGATCGGCGCAATCGTGCTGACCCTGCGTCACCGCAAAGACGTGAAACGCCAGAATGTGCTGCACCAGATGTGGCGTGACCCGGCAAAGGCGATGGAACTCAAGGATGTGAAACCGGGGCAGGGGCTTTAACGCCTATCCGGTCGCTGGGGCGCGCAAGCGCCCTTCTTAAAAGACGAAAAATCGGGCTACGGACCCGGAGGGACGAAAATGGTAGGACTTGAGCATTATCTGGCGGTGGCGGCGGCGCTGTTTGTGATCGGCATCTTTGGTATATTCCTGAACCGGAAGAACGTGATCGTCATTTTGATGTCGATCGAACTGATGCTGCTGTCGGTGAACATCAACCTCGTTGCTTTCTCCTCCTATTCCGGGGATCTGGTCGGCCAGATCTTCACTATGTTTATCCTGACAGTCGCTGCGGCTGAGGCCGCGATAGGCCTCGCGATCCTCGTGGCCTTCTTCCGGACCCGTGGCACTATCGACGTCGAAGACGTCAACGTGATGAAAGGCTAAGCTGATGGCAACGATCATCCTTTTCGCGCCCCTGATCGGCGCCCTGATCTGCGGCTTTGGCTGGCGTCTGATCGGTGAATTTGCGGGCCAGGTTATCGCCACGGGCCTCGTGTTCCTTGCTGCGATCCTATCCTGGATCATCTTTCTGGGCCCAATCGATGAGACCCAGCACATTGTGATCCTGCGCTGGATCGAAAGCGGTTCGCTTTCGACCGAATGGGGCATTCGCCTTGATCGATTGACCGCGATCATGCTGGTGGTGATCAACACCGTCTCGGCGCTGGTCCACCTCTATAGCTTTGGCTATATGGCGCATGACGAAAACTGGAAGCCTCACGAGCATTATAAGGCGCGGTTTTTCGCGTATCTGTCGTTCTTTACCTTTGCCATGCTGATGCTGGTGACGGCAGATAACCTTGTGCAGATGTTCTTTGGCTGGGAAGGGGTGGGCGTTGCCTCTTACCTTCTCATCGGCTTTTACTATCGCAAACCAAGCGCCAACGCCGCCGCGATCAAGGCGTTCGTGGTCAACCGTGTTGGCGATTTCGGATTTGCGCTGGGGATTTTCGCGCTGTTCTTCCTGACCGACAGCATCCGTCTGGATGATATTTTTGCGGCGGCTCCGATGTTGGCCGAAACCAACCTGAATTTCCTTTGGGGGAATTGGAACGCGGCCAATCTGATTGGCGTTTTGCTGTTCATTGGTGCGATGGGCAAATCGGCGCAGTTGATCTTGCACACATGGCTGCCCGACGCGATGGAAGGCCCGACCCCGGTATCCGCGCTGATCCATGCTGCAACCATGGTGACCGCAGGCGTGTTCCTTGTTTGCCGCATGTCGCCGGTGTTTGAATATGCACCCGATGCCAAGACCATGATCGTGGTCATCGGGGCCAGCACAGCGTTCTTTGCCGCTACCGTTGGCCTTGTGCAAAACGACATCAAGCGCGTGATCGCCTATTCGACCTGTTCGCAGCTGGGCTATATGTTTGTGGCAGCGGGTGTTGGTGCCTATCCGGTCGCGATGTTCCACCTCTTTACCCATGCCTTCTTTAAGGCAATGCTGTTTCTCGGTGCGGGTTCCGTGATCCATGCGATGCACCATGAGCAAGATATGCGGAACTACGGTGGGTTGCGCAAAAAGATCCCCTATACCTTTGCGGCCATGATGATCGGCACGCTGGCCATCACTGGCGTGGGTATCCCACTGACCTATATCGGCTTTGCCGGGTTCTTCTCCAAGGATGCGGTGATCGAAAGTGCCTTTGTTGGCTCCAACTATGCCTTCTGGTTGTTGGTTATTGCCGCCCTCATGACCAGCTTCTACAGTTGGCGCCTGATGTTTATGACCTTCTACGGCAAGCCGCGCGGCGATCATCACACGCATGACCATGCGCATGAAAGCCCAAAGACGATGCTGATCCCGCTTGGTGTGCTGGCGCTGGGGGCGGTGTTCTCGGGTGTGGTTTGGTACAACTCTTTCTTTGGGGATGTGGATCAGGTCCGCGATTGGTTCGGGATGGAGGCGGCCCAGCATGAGGCGGCCCCCGCCGAAGGCACTGCCGTGACCACGGATGGCCATGCCACGGCTGAGAGCCTTGGCGCAGTTGCCCATGCAGAGGCCCCGAAAGGTGCTGTCTTCTTTGGGCCGGATAACAACACGATCCATGAGGCGCATCTGGTTCCGAAATGGGTAAAGGTTTCGCCCTTCATCGCGATGGTGCTGGGCCTTGCCCTTGCATGGAAATTCTACATCAAAAGCCCGGAGCTGCCCGGCAAACTGGCCGCCCAGCAGCGCCCGCTCTACCTGTTCCTTTTGAACAAGTGGTATTTTGACGAGCTATATAACCTGATTTTCGTCCGCCCCGCGCTGTGGCTTGGCAGGTTCCTTTGGAAAAGGGGTGATGGCGATGTCATTGATGGCACGATTAACGGGGTTGCCATGGGCATAATTCCTATGCTGACCCGCCTCGCAGGCCGCGCACAGTCCGGTTATCTCTTTCACTACGCATTCGCCATGGTGCTGGGCGTCGTTGCCCCAACTCGGAGAGTTGAATCGTGGCAAGTCCAAGCATCGACCTAGGAACGACCCAAGGCTTCTGGGCGGCCCTTATCCCTTCATCCAGACTGGAGACGTTCGCCACTCCGACGGCTTTATCACCAAGCACACGGCGACGTATTCGGAGTTCGGGTTGGCCCAAAGCCGCCTTTGGC
>CALEMZ010000061.1 GCA_937910975.1 uncultured Pseudorhodobacter sp.
CCGCCAGAATGTATCCGCGATATGCTCAGGTGTCAGGGTTGTGCGGATCGCTGCCGCAAAGGCCCGGTCTTCATCATCAAACTCCGGCGCGCCGATGGCCAATATCTGCGCCTCCATCGCCCGCTCCAGCACCGGGCTGGACAGCATTGAGGACACGGCCGAGACAACCTTCGTCTCCACCCGTGTTTCCGTCATCAAAGCGGCCCCCTCGCCGATCTTGCGCACCCGCGCCACCAGGTCGCGCAAACCCATATTGTTGCGCGACCTTATCAACTGCCGCACCGTGGCACGGGACTGCACCACATTCGGCGCCTCCCCCCCGGCATCGAGATACGCATAATGCACACGGGCATCATCGGGCATATGTTCGCGCATGTAATTCACGCCAACGTTCATCAACTCCACCGCATCCAAGGCAGAGCGCCCCAATTCGGGCGAACCCGCCGCATGGGCCGCGCGGCCATGAAAAGTGAAATCAATCCGCATGTTGGCAAGCGCTACCGGGGCCATCAGCCCGGTATAATCACCCGGATGCCAAGTGATCGCGGCATCCACATCGCCAAACAAACCTGCCCGCACCATGAAGGCCTTGGCCGCGCCACCCTCTTCCGCCGGGCAGCCATAGTAGCGCACGCGGCCCGGACGCCCGGTCTCGGCAAGCCAATCACGCAAAGCCACCGCTGCCAGCATCGCCGCCGATCCCAAAAGGTTATGCCCGCAGCCATGCCCCGCATAGCCCAAGGGCCGGGGTTCGGCGATGCCCGGCTCTTGCCCCAACGCAGGCAGCGCATCATATTCGCCCAAAATTGCAATCACCGGGCCGGCATGCCCCCATTCGCCCATCACCGCGGTGGGAATATCGGCAAGGTTCTCGGATATTCGCGCCCCCTCGGCCTGCAATTGCGCCAAATGCGCCGCGCAGGATTTCGCCTCGGTATAGGCAACCTCCGGTGTGTCAAATACTTGATTTGCAAGCGCGATATAATCGCCCTCATGCGCCTCGACCTTACCCCAGATATCGTCCGAATTGCGCATCGCAGCCCCCCATTTTCACGCAGAGTGGCGCGAAGCCGAGCTGAGTTCCAGCGCAAATCGTGTCAGGCCGTGCCGAATATCTGGCCGCGATGCTGATCCAGGTAAATCCGTAGCCAAGGCGTGAACTGCGCTGGCTTGGCCTCAATCTCGGCCAACAAGGCGGGCAGAGGCACCCAGCGCACCGCCTGCACCTCGGCCGGGTTAAGCATCAGCGCGAGATCTTCTGACGCCTTGGCGGTGAAAATCTGCACCACCTCATCCTCAATCAACCCACCGCCCACATCGGCGCGATAACAAACCTCACCCGCAGGCTCCAAGGCAAGCCCGGTGATCCCTAACTCCTCGGCCAAGCGGCGATAGGCGCTGGCCGCGTCGCCCTCCCCCCAGTGCGGATGGGTGCAACAGGTATTGGCCCAAAGGTTTGGCGTATGGTATTTTGCGGCCGCGCGCTGCTGGATCAGCACCGCATCGCCCGCCAGCGCAAAAACCGACACGGCCTTGTGCCGCAGCCCACGCTGATGCACCGCCAGCTTTTCCACGGGGCGCAAAACGCCCTCTTCCCAAGCGGGGATCAGATCCATTTGGCCATCGGCGGCAGGCTCATCAATACGGCATTGGCATCATGCCCGGTGGCAAGGCCAAACTTGGTGCCGCGATCATAAACGAGGTTATATTCGGCATAGAGGCCGCGGTGGATAAGCTGAGTTTCCTTGTCAGCCTCTGTCCAGGGCGTGTCGCGCCGCATGTCCACCAGCGGCACATAGGCGGGCAGAAAAGCGCGGCCAATATCTTGGGTCAACGCGAAATCGGCTGCCCAATTGCCAGAGTTACGATCATCCATGAAGATGCCGCCCACACCGCGCGCACGATTGCGGTGCGGAATGAAGAAATACTCGTCCGCCCATGCCTTCAGCTTGGGGTAAAGATCATCGCCATGCGGCGTAAGATGCGCGCGCTGCACGTCGTGAAAATGCGCAGTGTCTTGCGGATATTCGATGCAGGGGTTCAGGTCTGATCCGCCGCCAAACCACCAGGCATGCGGCGTCCAGAACATCCGCGTGTTCATATGAACCGCAGGCGCATGGGGGTTTTGCATATGGGCGACAAGGCTGATGCCAGAGGCCCAGAACCGCGGGTCGCTTTCCATCCCCGGCACACCGCGCGCGGCCATGGCCTTTTGCGCGGCAGGCCCCAGATCACCATAGACGGTTGAGATATTGACTCCGACTTTTTCAAACACCCGTCCGCCACGCATGACAGACATCAAACCACCCCCGGCATCCGTGCCATCATCGGATTGGCGCGTGGTTTGGCTTACCTCAAACCGACCGGCGGGAAGGCCTGCGGTCGGGCCAGTGGTCTGGCGATCTTCCAAGGCCTCAAAGCTGGCCACAATCTCATCACGCAGGGCGTGAAACCATGCCGCTGCCTGCGCGCGTTCTTGTTCCAAAGCTGTTGTCATCGGGGGCCTCCTCGTAATTTGAGGTCCCTTTAGCATTGCAGCAGGGGGTCGCCAAGGCTCACAGCTTCAAACCGTGCGCATCAGACGCAGCGCATCGTAAATCGCGGCGTGGGTGTTGCGCGAAGAAACCGCATCGCCAATCCGGTAAAGCGCGAATGCGCCTTCGGGGTTGGCATCGGGCTGTTGCGGCTGCCGGGCGATGAAAGCCTCATAATCCACTTGGCCAAGGTTCCTGGATAACGGCTTGAGCGCGAAATACAACTCGTCCAGCGGCACGGTGCCGTTGTTGATGACGACCTGATCGACGCGGCGTTCGCGGGTGACATCGCCGTAATCGGAGCCGACAACCGCCACCAACTCATTGCCCTCGCGGCGCACCGAAAGCAGCCGCCAGGTAACGGTAAAGGCCGCATCGGCCTTTTGCAGGCTGCGCATGTAAGGCACGAGGTTCATCGCCATCACCTCAGGCGCGAAGCTGCGGTCACGGGTCATGATTTCCACCTTGCCACCCGCCGCCACGACGATATCCGCGGCTTGAAGGCCCACCGAGTCGCCCGCCTCATCATAGACCAGCACATTCGCGCCGGGGCGCACGTCGCCTGAAAGGATGTCCCAGCCGGAGACCACCAGATCATTCCCGCTTTCCAGAATATTGGTTTCCGGCAGGCCGCCCGTGGCAATGATCACCACATCCGCCGCCTCATCCATTACTGTAGCTTCATCTGCCAAGCTATTGTAATAAATCAATACTCCCATCTTTTCACATTGCGCCAAACGCCAGTCGATAATGCCAATCATCTCTCGCCGGCGTGGGGTTTGGGCGGTCAGGCGTATCTGGCCACCCGCATTGGGGGCCGCCTCATGCACCACAACGCGATGCCCGCGCAAAGCGGCCACGCGCGCCGCCTCAAGCCCTGCCGGGCCTGCGCCGATGATCAGCACCTTCTTGGCGGCATCGGCCTTGGCAATCTCATGCGGTTGCTCCACCTCGCGGCCCGTTGAGGGGTTGTGGATGCAATAGGCATGGCCTCCCTGATAAATCCGGTCGAGGCAGTAATTCGCGCCAACACAGGGGCGGATATCATCCTCGCGCCCTTCAATGATTTTGCGCACCAGATGCGGGTCGGTCATATGGGCGCGGGTCATGCCAACCATATCAAGCTTGCCCGAGGCAATCGCATGGCGCGCAGTGGCCACATCGGGGATACGCGAGGCGTGGAAAGTGGGCATTCCCACTTCGGCCCGAATACGGCCCGCAAAATCCAGATGCGGGGCGGATTTCATGCCCTGAATAGGGATCACATCGGTCATCGCGGGGTCGGTATGGATCTGGCCGCGAATGACGTTTAGGAAATCCACCTGCCCAGAGTCGCGGAAAAGCTTGCCAATGGCGATGCCTTCTTCGGCGTCGATCCCGCCTTTGGCCACCTCATCCGCCGTATAGCGCATGCCGATCAGGAATTTTTCTCCCACCCGCTGACGGATCGCGGCCACCACCTCAAGCGCGAAACGCGCGCGGTTTTGCAAGTTGCCGCCGTAGGGGCCGTCAAGCGCATTGGTGAAGGGAGACATGAATTGATCCATCAAATGGCCGTAGCATTCCAGCTCCACCCCATCGAGGCCCGCGGCGTGCATCCGCTCAGCTCCATCGGCGTAGTCTTTGATAATGCGGGATATATCCCAATCCTCAACCTTCTTCGGATAGGCCCTATGCGCGGGCTCCCGGGTATGGGAGGTGGAGACGGAGGGCAGCCAGTCACCCTTGTCCCAGCGCGTCCGACGCCCCAGATGGGTCAGTTGGATCATTACCGCCGCACCGTGGTCATGGCATTCATCGGCCATCTGCTTCATCCAGCCGACGACCTCATCCTTCCAGACCAGGATATTGTTAAACACAGGCGGGCTGTCGCGGGAAACCGAGCCGGAGCCCGCCGTCATCGTCAGCGCAACACCGGCCTTGGCGCGCTCCACATGATAGGCGCGGTAGCGTTCCTTGGGCATGCCATCATCGGGATAGGC
>CALEMZ010000062.1 GCA_937910975.1 uncultured Pseudorhodobacter sp.
TGACACGCCGCGGTCCAGCCGCGCGCGGATCACTTTACGCGGCCGCGTCCAAGAACGGACGATATCGGTGGAAACGGCCATCGCTCACTTGCCCTCATGCCGGGACAGCCAGTTTTCCATGCGGATGCGGATATCTTCGGCCAGGGTCTCATCCTCAATCTCGGAAATGGCTTCGGCCAGAAAGGCCAGCACCAACAGGCTTTGCGCCTTGCGTTCCGGCACCCCGCGCGAGCGCAGATAGAACAGCGCATCCTCATCAATCGCGCCCGACGTGGAACCGTGGCTACATTGCACGTCGTCGGCGTAAATCTCCAGCTCTGGCTTAGCGAGGAACTGGCTGTCACCATCCAGCAGCAAAGATTGGCTAATCTGATAGCCATCGGTTTTCTGTGCGCCGGATTTGACAAGGATCTTGCCCTGAAACACCCCTACAGCGCCGTTTTTCAACACTTTCTTAAACACTTGGCGGCTTTCGCAGCGCAGCGCGTCATGGGTTACAAACACCGTATCATCGTGGTGAAAATCGCCATCCCCCACTGCGGCACCTGCCACATGAGCCACGCCGTCATCGCCTAGGAACTCGATAATCGCCTCGTTGCGGGTCAGACGACCATTGGCGGTAAGGGTAAAGCTTTTGAACAACGCGCCTGCACCCAGACGGGCAAAAATATGCGTGACAGCGCGGCGCTCATGGTCGCGGCCTTGGGTGCGGATATGGTGAAAGCGGCCACCATCAGCGACATCCACTTCCATCACAGCGTTAAATCGCGCGGCGGCTGGCCCATTTTCCAAAATGGTCAGGTCCGCACCCGGTTCTATCTTGATGCAATGATGCATGATTGCATCAGAATCATCTGACTTATGTAGATAAATCATTGAGATGGGCCTTGCAGCCTTGCCAGTAACGCGGATCATCACGCCTTGGGTCGCAAAGGCGGTGTTCAACACGGCCAGCGGGCGCTGCACCGGGGTTTGGCCCCGGGTTTCCAATACGCCGTAAAGCTCGCGCGCCCAGTGAATGTCGCCTGCCTCTGAAAGCAACGAGATTTCCACCCCCGTCAGCGCCAGATCATCCGAGGCCGACGCATCAAACATGCCATCGACAAAAACGAGGCGCAAACGGTCGACTCCGGTAAAAACCATCGCCTCATCCGAATAGGAAAAAGGCGCTGCCTTCGGGGCCTCAACCGCAGTCAGGCTGGTCGGATCGGTATAGCGCCAATATTCATCACGCTTGCTCGGCAGGCCCATAGCGCCAAGCCGCCCCAAAGCATCGGCACGGGCGGATGCTGCCCAGCCTTCCTTTTGCAGGTCAAGCCCACTGATGCGCGCGCTCAACGCGTCTTGTTTTGCTTGTAAAACCGCCATCACACCACCTCGGACAAAATGCCCTCATAACCGTTTTGCTCCACTTCCAGCGCCAACTCTGGCCCGCCGGATTTCACGATGCGACCATCGGCCATGATATGCACGAAGTCGGGCTCAATATGGTCCAGAAGCCGTTGATAATGCGTGATAACCAGAAAGGACCGCCCCTCCGAGCGCAGCGCGTTCACCCCTTCGGCAACCAGCTTCATCGCATCCACGTCAAGGCCAGAGTCGGTTTCATCCAGGATGCACATCTTGGGTTCCAGCATCGCCATCTGCAAAATCTCGTTGCGCTTTTTCTCACCGCCCGAAAAGCCCACATTCACCGGGCGCTTCATCATATCGGCATCAATCTTCAGCGCCTTGGCCTTTTCGCGAACGCTCTTAAGAAAGTCCCCCGCCGAAAGCTCCTCTTCGCCGCGCGCCTTGCGTTGGGCGTTCACAGCCGTGCGCAGAAAGATCATGTTGCCAACACCGGGAATTTCCACCGGGTATTGGAAGGCCAGAAACAGTCCCGCCGCCGCACGTTCTTCCGGCTCCATCTCTAGCAGTTCGGCCCCTTCAAGCTGCGCCGAGCCATCCGTCACCTCATAGCCGCCCCGACCTGAAAGCACATAA
>CALEMZ010000063.1 GCA_937910975.1 uncultured Pseudorhodobacter sp.
GTTACAGGCGTCATACAAGCGGGGTCGAGTTTGGGCATCCTTGTGCCGCCATCCGTGGTGCTTGTCTTATACGCAATGATCGCGCGCCAACCCGTCGGGCAGCTGTGGCTTGCCGGGGTCATTCCGGGCCTGATGATGGCCAGTTTGTTCGTTATCTATATCATTGTGCGTTGCCGTATAAACCCGGCCCTCGGGCCCGTTCTACCGTTAGAAGAACGCGATATTCCGCGCGCCGAAAAACTGCGCCTGTTGCGGGCTGGCTTACTGCCTATCGGTATTTTTGCCGTCATGATGGTGCCATTTGTGAACGGTTGGACATCGCTTGTCGAAAGTTCGGCTATTGGCGCGATTGCCGCGTTTGTCGCCGCAGTCCTTAAGGGACGGATGAGCCGCGAAGTGTTTGAAAACTCTGTGCGCAATACGCTTGGAATCACGTGTATGTTCATGTGGATTATTCTCGCCGCCCTTGCCTTTGGCGCGGTGTTTGATGGCCTCGGCGCTGTCAAAGCCATCGAAGCGGTTTTTACCGAACGCCTGAACCTCAGCCCTTGGATGATCCTCATACTGATGCAGCTTAGCTTTATCCTGATGGGCACATTCCTTGATGACACAGCCATGCTTGTGATCGTCGCGCCGCTCTATGTGCCACTCGTGGGCGAACTTGGGTTCGACCTGATCTGGTACGGAATCCTTTACACGATCACGACGCAGATCGCTTATATGACCCCGCCCTTCGGCTATAATCTGTTTTTGATGCGGGCGATGGCCCCGCCTGAAATCTCGCTACGCGACATCTATTCCTCCATCACGCCGTTCGTGCTGATCATGATCTTTGCGCTCACGCTGGTCATGGTGTTCCCCGGCATTGCGACCTGGCTTCCTGATTATGTTTACAACCAACCATAAGAACTGCCCCTGAGGCAGTCATAAACCCAACCAAGGAGAGAACCCATGACTTCAAGACGTAAGTTTATCCAAGGTGCAGCCATCGCTCCGGCCGCAGTCTTGGCAACACCAGCATTGGCGCAAAACACTATAAAATGGCGGATGCAAACCTATGCGGGTTCCGCATTAGCCGCAGAAGTGATCGTGCCTGCGATTGAAATGTTCAACAAAATTGCCGGCGATCGCATGCAGATCGAACTGTTCTTTGCCGACCAACTGGTCCCAACGGGCGAATTGTTCCAAGCCATGCAACGCGGCACAATCGATGCGGTCCAATCTGACGACGATTCAATGGCATCCCCGACAGAAGTCACCGTCTTTGGTGGTTATTTTCCATTCGGTTCCCGTTACTCGCTCGACGTGCCAGTGTTGTTCAACCAATACGGCCTGAACGAAATCTGGGACGAAGAATATTCCAAAGTTGGCGTGAAACACATCTCTGCCGGTGCTTGGGATCCTTGCCACTTTGCCACCAAAGACCCAATTCGCAGCCTTGAAGATCTTAAAGGCAAGAAGATCTTTACCTTCCCAACAGCGGGTCGTTTCTTAACACAGTTCGGCGTTGTTCCTGTAACACTTCCTTGGGAAGACATCGAAGTTGCGCTTCAAACAGGTGAGCTTGATGGCGTTGCATGGTCTGGCATCACAGAAGACTATACTGTTGGCTGGGCTGACGTGACCAACTATTTCCTGACCAACAACATCTCTGGTGCATGGGCTGGTTCGTTCTTTGCCAATATGGATCGCTGGAATGAATTGCCAGAAGATCTGCAAACGCTGTTCCGCGTCTGCTGTGACCAATCACACTACTATCGTCAGTGGTGGTATTGGGGTGGTGAAGCCGCGTTGCGCGTCAACGGACCGAAGATGGAATTGACATCTATCCCTGATGAAGAGTGGGCAACCGTTGAAGCCGCAGCTATTGATTTCTGGGAAGAAATCGCAGCTGAGTCTGATGTGAAACGCCGCGTCGTTGATATCTTCAAGAAATACAACGCTGATATGGTTAAGGCTGGCCGCCCATACCGTTACGGCTAAATACCCTTTGGAGGCCGTTTCACGCGGCCTCCAATACCAACTCTAGGTGGATAGAACATGCCCGGGACTATGACATTTGAAGACC
>CALEMZ010000064.1 GCA_937910975.1 uncultured Pseudorhodobacter sp.
TGGCGCGTCCCTTACATGGCGTTGGCCATTGTCTAAGCCACGCGGCTCAGGGGTTCAAGCCAGATTGGCGGCTGAGGGCAGGGATGCCCTGCCCCATTTGCCGCCTATCCCTCCAACATGCGACCTACCATTTCACTAAGATTGCGGCTGAGGCCTTTGGTGGCCGCAATACGCGCAAGCTCGGCGCGGATCAGGGCACGGCGGTCAGCGTCATAACGCGGCCATGTCTCAAACGCAGTGGACATGCGGGCGGCAGTTTGCGGATTGACCGGGTCGAGTTTGGTCAGCCAATCGGCCAACAGGCGGTAGCTGCTACCCGAGGCATGGTGAAAACCCGCATGATTGCCTGCAAGCGAGGCAATGACAGCGCGAAAGCGGTTGGGGTTTTTCCAATCAAAATCTGGGTCTTGTGTAAGTTTTTGGGTGGTTTCGGCGGCGTGCTCAGGTGTCGCATAGCTGATTTGCAGCGCAAACCATTTGTCCATCACCAAACGGTCGGCCTGCCATTGGCTGCGGAAGGCGGCAAGCTGGTCCGCACCCCGACCAATATCCAAAAGCACGGCCAAAGCGCCCATCTGTTCGGTCATGGAATTGGCCCCATCATAGGCCGCAAGGGCTGCGGCCCCATCATCCAGCCGCGACAACAGGGACAGCGCGCCGAGGCGCAGGGCGCGGCGGCCTGCGGCAATAGCGCCGGGGTCAAAGGGGCCGGGGGTCGCGAGGCTGGCGACAAGGCCGGGCAAGCGCGGTGCAAGCTGTTGCGCGAGGTCCGCGAGCATGGCGCGGCGGGCGCTGTGAATCGCGGCCGGGTCTGGCACATGGCCTGCGGCATGGAGGGTTTGGGCGATGTCATCCTCGCCCGGCAGGCGCAGGGTCAGCGCGCGAAAGGCTGGGTCCAGGCTTTCATCGAAGGTTACGGCTTCAATCGCGCCCAGCCAATCGGGCGAAGTGGCCGCGCGCATCGTGATTTTGCGGATCAGCACCTCTTTGGCCAATGCGCGCCCGGCCTCCCATTTGTTGAACGGGTCAGTGTCATGCGCCAGAAGGAAGGCGCGCTCAGCAGGGGTGCTTTCGCGGTCCAGCACCACCGGGGCGGAAAAGCCGCGCAGGAGGGAGGGAATGGGGCGGGTCGCCAGCCCCTCGAAGCTGAAGCTTTGGCGGGCCTGATGAAGTTCCAGCACAGTTGTCGGCAGCACCTCATCGCCATTGGGGTTTAGCAAGCCCACGGCCACGGGAATGACCTTTGGGTCTTTATGCGGCTGGCCGGGGGTTTCAGGGTTTTTCTGTTCCAGATGAAGGGTGTATATGCCGTTCTTAAACTCATCTGTGACGCTCAAATGTGGGGTTCCGGCCTGAGTGTACCAATGTTTGAACTGGGTCAGATCGCGCCCGGTGGCATCTTCAAACACCGTGAGCCAGTCCTCAATCGTCGCTGCATCACCATCATGACGCTCGAAATACAAATCCAGTGCGGCCCTATAGCCCGCCTCGCCCACAAGGGATTTCAGCATCCCGATCACTTCCGCGCCTTTTTCATAGATCGTCGCGGTGTAGAAATTATTGATCTCGACGTAACTATCGGGGCGCACGGCATGGGCTAATGGCCCGCCATCTTCGCGGAACTGGCGCGCGCGAAGTTGCAGCACATCCTCAATCCGCTTCACCGCATGGCTGCGCATATCGCCGGAAAACTGCTGGTCGCGGTACACGGTCAGCCCCTCTTTCAGGCAAAGCTGAAACCAATCGCGGCAGGTGATGCGATTGCCGGTCCAGTTGTGGAAATATTCATGCGCGATCACCGCCTCGATCCGGGCGTAATCATCATCGGTGGCGGTTTCGGGCGTGGCCAGCACCAGGCGCTCCGTCGTGAGGAAGGCGCCGGAGTGCGC
>CALEMZ010000065.1 GCA_937910975.1 uncultured Pseudorhodobacter sp.
CGCAGGGACTTCCTGTATTATGCCACAGCTGGTGCTGGTGCTGTTGCCACCGGGGCTGCCGTTTGGCCGCTCGCCAATCAGATGAACCCATCGGCGGATGTGCAGGCTTTGTCCTCGATCTTCGTCGATATTTCGTCGGTTGAACCGGGCACACAGTTGACGGTGAAATATCTGGGCAAGCCGGTTTTCATCCGCCGCCGCACGCAAGAAGAAATTGATTCTGCGCGCGCGGTGGAACTTGATGTGTTGATTGACCGGGGCTCGGAAAACATCAACAAGCCCTCGACCGATGCGTCCGATGCAAACCGCAGCATGGATGAAGCTGGCGAATGGTTGGTGATGGTCGGCGTTTGCACCCATCTTGGCTGCGTGCCGATCGGCGATGGCGCGGGTGACTTTGGCGGCTGGTTCTGCCCTTGCCACGGGTCGCATTACGACACTTCGGGCCGCATCCGCAAAGGTCCGGCGCCCAAGAATCTGCCGATTCCAGTGGCAGAGTTCACCGACGAAACAACCCTCAAGCTCGGGTAAGGATATATCATGGCCGGAATTCCGCACGACCATTACGAGCCCAAGACGGGCGCTGAGAAATGGCTTCACAAGCGCCTGCCGATCGTTGGGCTGCTTTATGACACGCTGATGATCCCCACACCCAAGAACCTGAACTGGATGTGGATCTGGGGCATCGTTCTGACGTTCTGTCTGGTGATGCAAATCGCCACCGGCATCGTTTTGGCGATGCATTACACGCCGCATGTCGATATGGCCTTTGCCAGCGTCGAGCATATCATGCGCAACGTGAACGGTGGCCATATGCTGCGCTACCTGCATCAGAACGGTGGCTCGCTGTTCTTTGTCGCGGTCTATCTGCATATCTTCCGCGGCTTGTACTACGGCTCCTACAAAGCCCCGCGTGAGGTGACATGGATCATCGGGATGCTGATTTATCTCGCGATGATGGCCACTGCCTTCATGGGTTATGTGTTGCCTTGGGGGCAGATGTCCTTCTGGGGTGCAACGGTGATCACCGGTCTGTTTGGCGCGATCCCAGGCGTTGGCGAATCAATCCAGACCTGGCTTCTGGGCGGCCCTGCCGTGGATAACGCCACGCTGAACCGCTTCTTCTCGCTGCACTATTTGCTGCCTTTCGTGATTGTCGCCCTCGTGGCCATCCACATCTGGGCCTTCCATACGACCGGCAACAGCAACCCAACGGGTGTTGAAGTGCGCCGCGCCTCGAAAGCAGAAGCTCAGAAAGACACATTGCCCTTCTGGCCCTATTTCGTGATGAAAGACCTGTTCGCGCTAGCCGTGATCCTTGTCGTGTTCTTCGCGATCGTGGGCTTCATGCCAAACTATCTGGGCCACCCCGATAACTATATCGAGGCGAACCCGCTGGTGACGCCTTCGCATATCGTGCCGGAATGGTACTTCCTGCCCTTCTACGCGATCTTGCGTGCCTTCACTGCAGATGTTTGGGTTGTGCAATTGGTCCAGTTCGTGACCTTCGGCATCGTTGACGCCAAGTTCTTTGGTGTGCTGGCGATGTTTGGTGCGATTGCCGTGATGGCACTGGCCCCTTGGCTGGACACGTCTTCGGTACGTTCGGGCCGTTATCGCCCGATGTTCAAGATGTGGTTCTATCTGCTGTGCATCGACTTCATGGTGCTGATGTGGGTCGGCGCGCGCCCGGCAGAGTTCCCCTATGACTGGATCTCGCTGATCGCTTCGGCTTACTGGTTCGCCTATTTCCTCGTGATCCTGCCGCTTCTGGGTGTGATCGAAAAGCCGGAGGCCCCGCCTGCGACGATCGAGGAAGACTTCAAATCGCATTACGCCGATCCGGCTGAATGAGAGAAAAGGAACTGATGAAGATGTTTCGTAAAATCGCAATCAGCGCCGTTTCTGCCCTCGTTCTTGGGGCGGGATCGGTAATGGCAGCAGGTGTCGCAGGGCATACTGAGGATGTGGCGTTCAGCTGGGAAGGGCCTTTTGGCACCTATGATGAGCACCAGATGCAGCGCGGCCTTCAGGTCTTTACCGAGTCCTGTGCGGCTTGCCACGGCTTGAAATTCGTACCGATCCGCAGTCTTGCGGATGAAGGTGGCCCGAACCTGCCAGATGACCAAGTGCGCGCCTATGCTGCCCAGTTTGACATCTTTGATGCCGAGCTGGACGACACGCGCCCGCGCAAACCCACGGATATGTTCCCGGTCTCGGGTCTGTCCAACGCACCGGACCTGAGCCTGATGGCCAAGGCTCGCGCAGGCTTCCACGGCCCGGCGGGCACGGGAATCACCCAGTTGTTCAAAGGGATTGGCGGCCCGGAATACATCTACTCGATCCTCACCGGCTATACCGGCGAAGAGAAAGAAGAAGTCGGGACTACCTTCTACGCCAACACCGCCTTCCCGGGCGGGTGGATTGCCATGGCCCCGCCACTGTCGGATGGGCTAGTGGAATATGCGGACGGCCACGACAACAGCAAGCATCACATTGCTCAGGACGCTGCCGCCTTCCTGATGTGGGCAGCCGAGCCAAAGATGATGGCGCGCAAGCAGGCCGGCTTTACCGCCGTGATTTTCCTGACCGTGCTTTCGGTGCTTCTGTACCTGACCAACAAGAAGATCTGGTCGACGGTTAAAGGCCCGAAGAGAAAAGACGCCTGATCTGATCAGACCCGCGTTTTAAAAGCCCCGCCCTTACCCGGCGGGGCTTTTGCGTTTGATAGGGCGGGAGGAGCATGAAGGGCCGGTTTGAGCGGCGGTTTCAATGGGTCGATGCAACACATGCGGCTTGGTTAGACGCTTGAAGGCGTTTGGATTACTAAAGATCGCATGGCATTAAACTTAACCTTTGTTTCCACGCTGCCCGACCCTTTGGCATTCGAAATGCTGATGAGGGAGTATTATCAAGTCATGGCCGACAAATTGGTTGATGTGGGAGGCCCGGTTTATTCGGCGGAAAAACTGGCTGCAGATACGATGTTGCATTTGGACGATCTTCTGCCCCCTCATGGGCGGACATTGTTGGTGACGGAAGACGATGGAACGATTTTGGGCTGCGGAGTCATTCGACGAATTCGCCCCGACGCCGCTGAACTGAAACGGATGTATGTTCATCCAAAAGCGCAAGGTACAGGGTTGGGACGCCGCATTTTTGAAATGCGAATTGCTGAAGCACAGCGCATGGGATGCAGGGCGCTTTATGCGGATACAATCAAAGGAAATACCGTGATGCTATCAATGTACGAAAAATTCGGATTTTCGTACATTTCCCGCTATCCGGAGAACGCGAACGGTGCGGAACTGGAGCCTTTCTTGGTCTACCTTGAACACGTAATCGCATAGGTCGCGTTGTTCGGCTCAGCACCTCCTCTATCCCTCTCCCCCAAACCTATCCCCTCTATAAGCCGCCCTACCGTTTTAAGGTTGCCCCCGCCCGCCTTTTCATTAATGTCTGCCTTACCTCGGGGTGCCCTGTGTGGGGCTGAGATCTGGCAAAAGCCAAAGACCCGTCGAACCTGAACCGGCTAATACCGGCGGAGGGAAGGTGCATGGTCTGATCCATCTCCTATACCGCCCGTCGCAAATGGAGAGATGAGATGAGAACTCTACCCCTTGCGTTGGCATGTATCACTTTGGCCCCCATGGCCGAGGCGCAAATGCCTGTGTTAAATGTACTGACCTATGACAGCTTTACCTCCGAATGGGGGCCCGGCCCGGCGGTGGAAGTGGCGTTTGAGGCGGTTTGCGCCTGCGATCTGGTGTTTTCCGCCGTGGGTGACGGGGCTGAACTGCTGGCGCGCCTGCAATTGGAGGGTCCAAATTCCGAAGCCTCGGTGGTGCTGGGGCTGGACACTGGCCTGACAGCGCAGGCCGCAGCGACGGGCCTTTTCGCACCGCATGGGCAAGCTGGCGGCAATGATCTGCCTGTGCCTTTCGCAGACCCGCTTTTTTTGCCCTATGATTGGGGCTGGTTCGCCTTTGTGTATGACAAGGCCAAGCTGCCCACCCCACCGAAAAGCTTTGAGGATCTGGCCGGATCGGACGTCAAGATCGTGATTCAGGATCCGCGTTCCTCCACCCCTGGCCTTGGGCTTTTGCTTTGGGTCAAGGCCGCTTACGGCGACCGCGCGCCGGAAATATGGGCCGCGCTGGCCGATAACATCATCACCGTCACCCCCGGCTGGTCCGAGGCCTATGGCATGTTCATGGCGGGCGAGGCGGATATGGTGCTGTCCTATACCACCTCCCCCGCCTATCACGTGATTGCCGAGGGCGACGACAGCAAAGCCGCCGCCCCCTTTGCCGAAGGCCATTACATGCAGGTCGAAGTTGCAGGAAAACTTACCCACGCGCCGCAGCCTGCGCTGGCCGATCAATTCCTCGCTTTCATGGGCAGTGAGGCGTTCCAAGCCATCATTCCAACCACCAATTGGATGTACCCGGCCCATACCCCCGCGGCAGGCCTGCCCGACGGGTTTGACCAGTTGATCACCCCCGCAACCTCGCTTTTGATGACGGCAGATGAGGCGCAATCCGCCCGTAGACCCGCGTTGGACGAATGGCTGACCGCGCTCTCACGCTAAGCGCGGCGGGGCTGGCGGCGGCGATATTCTTGCTGCTGCTGGCCCCGTTGGGCGCCTTGGGCCTGTCGTTTCAGGGTTTCACCCTGAGCGCGGCAGAGCTGTCGGCGCTGCGCTTCACATTGCTGCAGGCCGGGCTGTCGGCGCTGATCTCGGTCGTGCTGGCGGTTCCGGTGGCGCGGGCCTTGGCGCGCAGGCGGTTCTTTGGGCGCGGGGTCTTGATCTCCACCCTCGGCGCACCGTTTATTTTGCCAGTGATCGTGGCGGTGTTGGGCTTGCTCGCGGTGTTTGGCCGCGCGGGCTGGGTCAATGGCGTGTTGGCGCAGTTTGGCCTGCCTGTGATCCCGATCTACGGGCTGCAAGGTGTGGTGCTGGCGCATGTGTTTTTCAACATGCCCCTAGCCGTGCGTATGGTTCTGCACGGCTGGGAAGCCATCCCGGCAGAGCGGTTTCGCCTTGCCGCCGGCCTCGGGTTTACCCCCGCCGATATATCGCGGCATATCGAGCGCCCGATGCTGCGCGCGGTGTTGCCGGGAACGGCGCTGGTGATCTTTGTGATTTGCCTTACCAGTTTCGCCGTGGCGCTGACGCTGGGCGGCGGGCCGCGCGCGACCACGGTGGAACTGGCCATTTATCAGGCATTGCGCTTTGAATTTGATTTGCCATCAGCGGCGCGGCTTGCGCTGTTGCAATTTGCGCTTTGTGCGCTGGCCTACGCTCTGGCCACGCGCATCAGCCTGCCCGCAAGCTTTGGTGCGGGGCAGGGCAGGGCGGGCGGCCCCCCGGCCCCGAAGGGCTGGCGCGGCCCATTTGATGCCGCCGCCATCACGCTCGCCGCCGTGTTCATTGCCTTGCCGCTGCTGGCCGTGGCGCTCGCAGGCCTGCCCGGATTGTTTTCCCTGCCGTCACTGGTCTGGTCCGCCGCGGCGCGTTCCCTTTGTGTGGCACTTGCCTCTACCGCGATCAGCATGGTGGCTGCCCTTGTGCTGGCCCTTGCCGCCGCGCGCGGGCGTGGCTGGCCTGCGCTTGCCGCTACATTGCCGCTTGCCGCCTCCAGCCTAGTGCTCGGCACAGGGTTGTTCATTCTTCTCCAGCCCTATATCCGGCCTGCCAGCTTGGCACTCCCCGTCACTGTGGCAATCAACGCGGCGCTGTCCTTGCCTTTTGCCTTCCGTATTCTGGCCCCCGAAGCGCGCAGCCTTTATGCCGATTACCACCGCCTCAGCGCCTCGCTCGGCCTTACCGCTTGGGGCCGCGCGCGTTGGGTGGTGTTGCCACGCCTCGCCCGCCCGCTTGGCTTTGCCGCCGGGCTTGTCGCGGCGCTGTCGATGGGCGATCTTGGCGTGATCGCGCTCTTTGCGGGCGAGGCAGAGGCAACCCTGCCGTTGCTTGTCCAGCGCCTCATGGGGGCCTACCGGATAGAGGCTGCCGCCAGCGCGGCCCTGCTTCTTGTTATGCTCAGCTTTGCCCTGTTCTGGGCCTTTGACCAATGGGGCCGCCGCTATGCTGCAACTTGAAAACCTGACGATTACCCAAGGCAGCTTTGCGCTTACCGCCAATTGGCAGGCCCCAAAAGGGGCTCGCATCGCGCTGATCGGCCCCTCTGGTGCTGGCAAATCCACGTTGCTTTCGGTGATTGGCGGGTTTTTCCCGGCCGCCCAAGGCCGCATCCTTTGGGATGGCGCGGACCTGACCAGCCTGCCTCCCGGCGCCCGACCCATCACCACGCTGTTTCAAGATCAAAACCTCTTTCCGCACCTGACCATCGCGCAAAACCTAGGGCTTGGCATCAGCCCTAGCTTGCGGCTGACGTCGGCGGACCATGCCCGGATTGAAACAGCCCTCGCGCAGACCGGCCTTAGCGGTTTCGGCCCACGTAAACCCGCGCAGCTTTCGGGCGGCCAGCAAAGCCGCGCCGCCCTTGCCCGCGCGCTGCTGCGCGACAAGCCATTGCTACTGCTGGATGAGCCGTTCGCCGCCCTCGGCCCGGCGCTGAAGGCAGAAATGCTGGGCCTCGTCAGCGATCTGGCAGATAGCAGCGGGGCCACCGTGCTGATGGTCACGCATGACCCGCAAGATGCACGCCGTTTCGCGCCGCTCACCTGCCTTGTCGCGGGGGGCGTGGCCCATGCCCCGCAACCAACCGAAAGCCTGCTGCAAAACCCGCCGCCGGAACTCGCGGCTTATCTGGGATAAGGCAAGGGGCTTGCACCGGGCACCAACACGAAACCCAAAGCCGAAGGCGCAGGGCTGAGATGAAAGGAACGCCGCAGCGCAGCTCCGCAATACTACCTTACCGCAAGCGCAGGCTGGCCAAGTTGGCACCACTTTTTGGGAAGTGGATCCCTTTGAAATCAAGCATCTCAGTTGCTCGCTTGCCTGTCATTTTTTCGCTCAATTTAACTCTGGGCAGGCGTCCCCACAACGCCACAAGCCTAAGTTGAGGGTTATTATGCCGCTGCAATCAGGTCTGGCGCGCGGTAGCTCTCTACGTAAGTGAGGATGACGTGATGTGCTTCAGCGACAGAGTTCGTGGCCACGGCAGTGCGCAGCGCACGAAGTGCTGTGGCCATTTCCAGTTCGGTCAGGCTTTGCTCTTGCGCGCGCAGAATTTTGGAGTGTGGCGTTGTCAAAAGCCCCTCGCCGATCAGCAGTTCTTCATGCAGCTTCTCGCCTGGGCGCAACCCTGTTACCACAATCTCAATGTCACCGCCCGGGTTTGCGGTATTTTGCACTGACAGCCCCGCAGCTTCGATCATCTGTCGCGCGAGATCCCGGATCTTAACGGGCTCACCCATATCCAGCACAAAAACGTCGCCGCCGTCTCCATCTGAAAAGGAGCCTGCCAATAGAACAAGCCGCGCGGCCTCCGCAATAGTCATGAAATAACGGGTAACATCTTCATGCGTCAGGGTGATTGGCCCACCCTTCGCGATCTGCTCACGAAACAGCGGTATCACAGAACCGGAAGAGCCAAGTACATTGCCAAAACGCACCATGGAAAAAACGGTGCTTTTGGACCGCTTGGCAAGATCTTGCACAACCAGTTCTGCCAAACGCTTTGATGCCCCCATCACATTGGTCGGGCGAACGGCTTTATCGGTTGAGATCAGGACAAACTTGCGAACTCCCGCCTCATTGGCGGCATCTCCCAATGTCCGCGTACCCAGCACGTTATTGGCGAGTCCGGCAATTGGGTTTGCCTCAACCAAGGGCACATGTTTGTAGGCCGCAGTATGAAACACAATATCCACCTTATGTTCGATCATCACCGTCCGTGCCAAGCGACTATCCATGACAGAGCCAAGAACCGCAACGATCCGCGTTCCGGTGCCTTCAGCAAGCTCCGCCAATTTCCGTTCAATCGTGTAGAGCGCGATCTCGCTAACCTCATACAACACAATACAGGCTGGCCGGCTCGGCAATAGTTGGTGGCAAAGTGCCGACCCGACAGAGCCACCTGCGCCGGAGACGAGCACGGTTCGTCCGTTATAGGTCTCGGCACCCCACGGCATTCCATTCTCTACCTGCATACGGCCCAAGAACGCATCAGGCTCGACCGGGGCAAGGGTGTCCACCAATTGCTCCACACCAACAATCTGCGCGAAGGAAGGGACGGACATCACGGTCAGTCCCATCATTTGAAGCTTGCGCGCAATCAACGCCAGCTTTGGCGCGGGCACCGAAGGCATCGCCAATAGAACGCGATCAACGCCCATCTGTGTCGTGAGATCGACAATCCGTTCGGAACTGAAAATGCGAAGCCCCTCCAATGACATCGAGTGCAGCGCCGGATTGTCGTCGACAAAGGCCACCGGGAGAATGCTGTCATGCGAACGAAGCGCCGCGACAAGTTGCATCCCTGTTCGCCCGGCGCCATAAACTAGCACCCTGCTGCGCGATTGCCCGGAGCGCAAAATCCAAAGAAGCGTGTGCAGCATTGTGAATCGCGCACCCACAACGATGAGAAAAAAGATCAACCCAAAAAGAATGACCCCCAAGCGTGAGTGATCAATTGATGACATGCCAACAACCACGCTGAAGGAAACTGTAACCAGCAGGGCCATAATACCTGTCCGCAAAATACCACGCGATTCGTATGAGTTAAGTTTGATGCTCGGCATTTTCAGCAGAACGGAAAATGCGCCTGCAAGCCCAGCCAAAACCAAGAAAGCTGGCCAATGCGTCTCTAGAAAATTAAAGGTCGGAAGGGCGTCATAAAGGACCGAGGATGAAAGCAGGAATGCGATCGGGGCAAGGGTAACGTCTGCCAGGGCAAGGATGGCCTTCTTTTGTGCTCTTGAAAACCCGTCGACCAATCTGAAAAGAGGGGTTCTGACGAAGGGCATCTGCTTCCTCATGGCGCGGGTTGGTCTCTTTGGGTGCGCGGGATAAGGTTGCATTTGAATATTGAGTTCTCACTATAGTGTGCATCACAAGCGAGAAGCCGAGACTGGGATATGTGGCACACCCAAGCACTTACTACCTGTCTTCCCGGCACGTTGATCTCTTGCTAAACAAACCTCGTAAAAAGAGTGTTAACGCCGACGCATTGATGACTGGCCGCGGTTTCAGAAGTTCGGTAGGGTTTTGGTATACCGAACCAAGCCGCAGGCCCGTGGCACGTTTGCCAATACGGGTGGCGGATCAAGCGCCGTGCACAGCGAAAAGGACCAGCTATGATGCAATCGATCTTGCTTGCCATTGGAGCCTATAATGATTGGGATATTCTGGATATGCATGCAGGGTTTGACCTGACGCAACTGGCTTCAGTTTCGGATCTGGCTATGGTCGATATGGCGCGGCGTGCTGCGGTCAAGGCCGTCGCTTACAAGGGCCATAAACCCTTTGGTGCAGCTGAGATGGACCTTTTGCCAGCCCTTGAGGTCATTGCAAATTACGGTGTCGGCTATGATGCGATTGACGTCGCCGCCGCCAAGCAGCGCGGGGTTCGTGTCACTAATACCCCAGATGTATTGAATGATGATGTGGCCGATCTGGCCGTGGGTATGCTACTGGCCTTTACGCGCAATATGATGACCAACGCTGAATGGTTGGCGCGCGGTGACTGGGCCGAAAAAGGCGACCCGCCGCTTGCCCGCAAATTTAGCGGTGCGCGGGTTGGCATCATGGGGCTTGGTCGCATTGGGCGCGAAATCGCGGATCGTCTGGCAGCATTCAAGATGGAAATCCACTATCACAGCCGCAGCGCTAAAGACACGCCTGAGGGCTGGGTCTGGCATCCAACCCCCGAGGGCTTGGCCGCAAGCTGTGACTATATGGTTGTCGCCCTGATCGGTGGAAAGCAAACCGAAGGCTATGTGTCTCGGGATGTCATTGCCGCCATGGGGGCGGATGCCGTGATTGCCAATATTTCGCGCGGCTCAACCATTGACGAAGAGGCGCTTCTGGAGGCGCTTGAAGCCAAGCGTATTCGCGGGGCCGCGCTTGATGTATTCCGCGTTGAACCACAGCTTGATCCACGCTTCCAAAAGCTGAGCAATGTGTTTTTGCAGCCGCATCAAGGCTCGGCCACGATTGAAACCCGTAAGGCCATGGGGGCCCTTCAGCGTGCCAATATCCGGGCGCATCTGGCAGGGGAGCCGCTTTTAACGCCGGTCAACTGACGTATTGCACCTCATGGCCCGCGCCCTGACAGATCAGGTCGCCGCCTCTTCTTGGGGCGCGACTTTTTGGTTTGGGTGTTCCTTGCGATCATAGATATCAGTGATATTCAGCACCAAGTGCCGCATATGGCTTTCAACCTCAGCGCTCACCAGCGCCACATCGCGGGTCTTTAGCCCTTTTACAATGGCGCCGTGCTGTTGCAATACGCGGGCACGGTCGCGCCGCAAACTGGCTGCCAGAAATCTGGGCCGCCACAGTCGCGCCATGTAAGCGGCATGGGTGTCGATCAGGGACAGGTTGTGCGATGCGGCTGTGATCAGCCGATGAAACCGCATATCAACCTCAAAATAATCAACCGCATCCGCCGTATCCGAAATACGCAGCATCTTTTCATGCAGCGCGTCAATCTCGTCCATTTCCTCGTCGGTGACATTCACACAAGCCAGCCGTGCGCCAAGGGATTCTAGCGTGTTCATCACAATGAGATCGTCTGTAATCTCTTGTTGGCTTGGATTCGCCACCACCGGGCTGCGGGAGGGACGCAAAATTACCAGCCCTTCACTTGCCAGAATACGTATGGCTTCCCTTAAGGGTGTCCGGCTTACGCCGCGCCCGGCGGAGTTGTCACGCTCCTTGATAAGTGCGCCCGGCGCTAGCGTCCCCAACAGTATATCACGTCGCAGACTATCTGCTATTTGCTCGGCAAGTGTACGTTCAGGCATATTCCACCCAGTTAATTTCCCAACGTATTAAGCCAAGTGCTTTCAAAATGCACCCTCCTTCCCGAATGAAAAGTATGCTAATTTTGGTATACCAAAAACGGTTGTTTTTCATATTTAAGTTTTGGTATACCAAAATGGTTGCATTTCATCACGACTCCGGTAGCGTCATCCGTGGCACGGAGAATAATCCCTGTCGGGTCAGGGAGGGGCGCATTGCCTAATGACCAAAGCAAATGTTCTGGGAGGAACCATGACACTACGCACTTATGTATTGCCCGCGATCATCGCAGCTGGGTTTGCCGTTCCTGCGGCAGCAGAAACCCTCCGCATCCAAAACCACTATGCCCCTGAGACAGTATCGGGGAAGCTTATTCAGCAATTCGTTGATGATGTCGAAGTGATGTCTGGCGGTGAGTTGGATATTGAAATGTTTTTCTCCTCTTCCGTTGTCAAAACGGTGGAGACTTTTGATGCCGCAGCAACCGGAATTCTTGACTGTGACATGACGGGCGGCGCCTATCAGACCGGCAAAAACCCGGCGTTCCAGTTCGTCGGTGACATCATGGGGGGCTATGACACCCCGTGGCAGCAATATGCCTGGCTCTACAACGGTGGATTTGAGGCTGCAGACAGCCTTTATGGCCAATATGGCATGAAGCTGGTCGGCTGGTCGATCTATGGCCTTGAATCCTTTGCGTCGACCAAGCCGATTCGTGGCCCGGCCGATCTGGTGGATTGGAAATTCCGCTCCCCACCCGGTCTGGAAACTGAGATCTTTGCCTCCATGGGCGCAAAGCCGATCGTGATGGATTTCACCGAAATCTTCACCGCGCTTGAAACCGGGATCATTGACGGTGCTGACGCGTCGGGCTTGGCCAACAACAAAGGCATGGGCCTTTATGACATCGCCAAGCACGCCAACTTCCCCGGCTTTCACTCGATGCCGTCGGACCATCTGGCTTGCAACAAAGGGAAATGGGACAGCCTGAGCGAACAGCACCGCCGTATCCTTGATACCGCGATGCAGAAGTTCTCGTTCCAGTCGGCATTGACCTTTGAGGTGAAGAACCTCGAAGCCAAGGCTGAGCTTGAGGCGCAAGGTGTGGCCATCTACGACTGGTCGAGCGAAGATCGCTCGGCTTTCCGCAGCGCGGCACAAGCCGCATGGCAGGGCTGGGCCGACAAAACCCCCGAGGCTCGTGCGCTGGTTGACAGCCACATGGCCTTCCTGACGCAGCTTGGTCTCGTCAAGAAGTAAGGCTCAATCACGAGGTACGGCAGGCCGGGAAACCCGCCTGCCGTTTTTTGACCGCCGATCTGTCTTTGCAGTCGGTTACCTTCCAACAAAGGGGGAGTTGGGAAATGCGTGCTTCGAATGCTTCGAGGGAGTTGCTTTGGCCCTTGGTTTTCGTCATAGCTGGCGGGTATCTGGCTTGGTATGCACCACGGTTCATCGTATTTTTCGGCGGAGCAACAGACGCACTTGCGTTTCGCATCCCTTCGGCCGGAGTGATCGACTTTGTCGCGCTGTTTTCTGCGATCGGTGCTTTGGCCTTAGGTATTTTCACCATCAGGCCGGCCCCTCAGGAAGGCATGAACGCAGGCGTCTTTGACCGTATGAGCCTGTTTATGGGGCGGGTGACAATGCTCCTGATCGTAGGGCTCGTGCTCGTGATGTTCTATGAGGTCGTCGCGCGATATGTATTTGAAAAACCAACACTTTGGGCGAATGAGCTGTCGCTGTGGATCGCGGGTGCGATCTTCTTGTTTTCCGGCCTTTATGCCATGCAGCAACGGTCGCATATCCGCATCTACCTGCTTTATGATGTGATGCCACGCAACTTGCAGCGCGCCTGTGACTTGATTTCAACCACGCTCATCCTTGGCTTTGCCTTTGTCATGCTTTGGGGCAGCTACAATGAGGCCCGCGATAAATTCATGCGCTGGGAAACCTTTGGCACCGCCTTTGATCCGCCGATCCCTGCGACGCTCAAACCTTTGCTGATCATCTTCATCTGCCTGGTTGCGCTACAGTCGCTCGTGAACCTGATCACTGATTGGAGCAAAGGCCGCGAGGTCCACGCCGTCGTCGACGAAGAGGAAATTGAAGAGTTCGTTCAGGAAATGAGCGCCAAGCTCAACAATAAAGGCTAACAGCATGTTTGATATTTCCACTATTTCCCTGGTCTTGCTGCTGTCGATGTTTTTGCTTTTGGCCATAGGCATGCCGTTGGGCTTTGCCTCGGCGGCACTTGCCGTTCTGGTGCTCTTCATGAAGTTTGGACCCGACTTCTTGTTCGGAACCTTTGGCATCGGCCCTCTCGGCATTCTCTCGCAGCGCGTATACGGGCTGTTGACCGACTATGTGCTGATCTCAATTCCGCTCTTCATATTCATGGCGAATTTGCTGGAACGTTCCGGCATCGCGGGGCAGATGTATACCTCGCTCAACGTCTGGCTTAGCCGGACACGGGGCGGCATCGCCATCGTGACCTCGATCATGGCGGTTATTATGGCCGCGATGTCTGGCATCATCGGGGGTGAGGTTGTGCTTTTGGGCCTGATCGCGCTGCCGCAAATGCTGCGCCTTGGGTATAACCAAAACCTTGCCATCGGCGTGATCTGCGCCAGTGGTAGCCTTGGCACCATGATCCCACCGTCCATCGTACTTATCATCTATGGTCTGATCACCGAAACGTCGATCAAAGCGCTGTTCACGGCGTCTTTCTTGCCGGGCTTCATGCTGGCATCGTTCTTCATCATATACATCATCATCCGCACGCAGTTGAACCCAAGCGAAGCGCCCCTGCCGCCGGATGATCCGGACGATCCAAAGGGCCGCGAAAAGGGCATGTTGTTCCTTACTTTCCTTGCAACTTTGGGCGCCGGTTTTGGTGCAGCCCTGTGGCTCCGTGTCGTGTTCTTTACTGTGACCGGGCAAAACCGGGTGCTGGAGGGAGTCGATCCGATCACCCTTGGCACGGCCGAGTATGTCTGGAAGATCGGGGCTTTCGTGCTTGTTTGCTTGGCCCTCATTGCTTTCGTGTTTGGCAAGGAACGGCTGAAGCTAAGCTGGGAAATGGGCAAGGGCCTTGTCGCGCCGATTCTGGTGATCGGGGTCGTGCTTGGCTCTATCTACGGTGGCATCACAGGCATTACTGAGGCCGCAGGCATGGGCGTAATTGCAGTGTTTACGATCGCCGTTCTGCGCAAGGAAATGACAGGCCACATGCTCTGGGACAGCCTGAAACGCACACTCAAGGCCACTGGCACCATCATCTGGGTCACCATAGGCGCAACCGCACTGGCCGGGGCCTATACGATTGCGGGCGGGCCAACCTATATCGCCAACATGATTATCGGGCTGGATGTGCCTGCAATGGGCATCATCCTTATGATGATGCTGATCTTCCTGATCCTTGGCGCGCTGATGGATTGGGTTGGCATCGTGCTTCTGGTCATGCCGGTCTTTTTGCCCATCGTGCTGAAACTCCCCGTCGAAGATCTCGGCATATTCGGAGAGTTGAACCCTCGTCATGTGGCGATCTGGTTCGGGGTGGTGTTTTGCATGAACATGCAGGTTTCATTCCTGTCGCCGCCCTTCGGGCCAGCCGCGTTTTACCTCAAATCCGTCGCCCCGGCGCATATCTCGCTGACCGATATCTTCAAAGGCTTCTTGCCCTTTATCTGCATCCAGATATTGGCACTTTCGGTACTTCTGATCTGGCCGCCGATCATTTCGATCTTCTTGTGACGGGCGCCTGAAATTTGTCCCCCCCTGGGCCTTGCCTCGGGGGGGCACCTCGTTGATCTGGGGATTGTGATGCTGACACAAAGCCAACTGAATGATTTTGAGACAAACGGCTATATCGTCGTCGAGGACGTTCTCGATAAAATAGCGCTGGATGCCGTCAAGGCGGAGTACGCCGGCCTTATGGACAGCCTCTATGCGGCTTGGCAGTCCGAGGGCCGGGTGCCTGATGGGGCGGGCATGGATTTTTGGGGAAAATTGCTGGCCGCCTATAAGGCGGGCTGTGATTGGTTCCAGCCGATGGATATCTCGCTTCCCGGCGATCAGGTCTATGCCGATACGCCTTTCCATTTCGGCCCGGCGGTGTTTGGCATGGTCACAAACCCGCGCCTGCTGGATATCGTGGAGCAGTTGATCGGCCCGGAAATCACCTCCAACCCGATCCAGCACGTGCGCATCAAACCACCCGCAACCACATTGCGCGGCGACGAGGTGCGCGCCCATATCACCGCGACCGATTGGCACCAAGATCGTGCCGTGGCGCTGGAGACGGCTGACCAGACCGATATGGTTACTGTCTGGTTGGCGATCACCGATGCCACGGTGGAAAACGGTTGTCTGCAAGTGGCCCCCGGCAAGGTCAATATGCTGCCCCATTGCCCAAAAATCCAAACCGCCATTGCCGATGGCTTTGTTGATGAAAGCCGCGCGCTGCCTTTGCCGGTCAAGGCGGGTGGGGCGGTGATTTTTCACCCGCTTACGCCGCATGCCTCATTGGTCAATCGGACTGATGGTTTCCGCTGGTCCTTTGATCTGCGTTTCAATGTGACAGGCCAAGATACCGGGCGCAGCCATTTCCCCGAATTCATTGCCCGCAGCCGCAACCAGCCTGAGGCGGTGCTGGGCGACTGGCGCGAATGGGCTGGCCTTTGGGAGGCTGCGCGCGCAAAGCTTGCCATAGCCCCCCATACGCCGATCCACCGATGGCAGGCTGACAGCCCGGCCTGCGCCTGACCCACAAGGAGAGATGATGACCGCGACCATTTTGCTTGATCCCGCCGACAACGTGATAACGGCGGCCCGCAATCTTTCGCCCGGTGAAGAAGGAGCGTCGCAGCCCATCCCAAGGGGGCACAAGCTGGCACGCCTGCCCATCGCCAAGGGCGAGGCTGTTCGTAAATACGCACAGATCATCGGTTATGCCGCGAGCGATATTGCGGCGGGCGATCATATCCATACCCATAACCTCGATTTTCGTGCCGTCGATCAGGCCTATGAATTTGGCACCAACCTGCGCCCTGCAACGCCTGCTGCGGTGCCTGACACCTTCATGGGCTACCGCCGCGCCTCAGGCCGGGTTGGTGTGCGCAACTATATCGCCATTCTGACCTCGGTGAATTGCTCCGCCACCGCCGCGCACCGTATTGCCGATCACTTCACCCCGGAACGCCTTGCGGCCTATCCCAATGTCGATGGCGTGGTTGCTTTTGCCCATGGCACAGGCTGCGCAATGGGTGGCAATGGCGAGGGGTTTGAGGCGCTGCAACGTGTTCTCTGGGGCTATGCCCGCAACCCCAATGTTGGCGGCGTGGTGCTGGTTGGTTTGGGCTGCGAGATGATGCAGATCGACTGGCTGATTGAAAGCTACGGCCTGACACCCGGCCCGCTGTTTCAGGCGATGAACATTCAAGATGTCGCGGGCCTGCGTCGTACGATTGAACTGGGCATCGAAAAGGTTACGGCCATGTTGCCCGTGGTCAATGAATTTCGCCGCGAAACCTGCCCCGCATCGGAGCTAATGGTTGCCCTGCAATGCGGCGGCTCTGATGCTATGTCGGGCATCAGCGCCAACCCGGCACTGGGCTATGCCTGCGATTTGCTGGTGGCCCAGGGCGGCACGGGCGTGTTGGCTGAGACGCCTGAGATTTACGGTGCAGAGCACCTTTTGACCCAGCGTGCCGCAACGCCTGCCATTGGTGAAAAGCTGATTGGCCTGATCCGATGGTGGGAAGATTACGCTGCGCGAAACAAAGGCAGCATGGATAACAACCCCAGCCCCGGCAACAAAAAGGGTGGGCTGACGACCATTCTGGAGAAATCGCTCGGTGCGGCAGCCAAGGGTGGCACCACGCCGCTGATGGGTGTTTATAAATATGCCGAACCCGTCACCGCGCGGGGCTTTACCTTCATGGACAGCCCCGGATATGATCCGGCCTCTGTCACCGGGCAAATAGCCAGCGGCTGCAATCTGGTCGTCTTTACCACCGGGCGCGGCTCGGCCTTCGGGGCAAAACCGTCGCCTTCCATCAAAGTGGCCACCAACACCCAGATGTTCACCCGGATGGAGGAAGACATGGATATAAACGCTGGCGTAATCCTTTCCGAGGGCCGCAGCGTGGAGCAGGTAGGGCGCGAGATTTATGACAAGATTTTGGCTGTAGCCTCGGGTGAGGTGACGAAATCAGAGGCGCAGGGTTTGGGGGATTATGAATTTGTCCCATGGCAAATCGGCGCGGTGATGTAGCGGTGCGGTGGGAGGAACACAGACGATGAGAACAGGTCTCGAAAGGTAGGATGATGCGGGTATTGATTACAGGCGGCGGTGGGTTTCTGGGCCAAAAGCTGGGCCGCGCTCTGGGCGCAAATGGGAGCCTGCGCGGGCATGCCATCACAGAGCTTGTCTTGGCAGATGTCGCGGCCCCCAGCCTGTCTGGTATGCCTTTCCCGGTAACGGGGGTGGCCTGTGACGTCAGTGACGAACCCGCCATCCGGCGCCTTATGACTGCACCTTTCGACGTGATCTTCCATCTCGCCGCCATCGTTTCAGGGCAGGCAGAGGCGGATTTTGATCTTGGCTTGCGCATCAACCTTTTTGGCACGCTTAATCTGCTGCAAGCGGCGCGCGCGGCCGGGAACTGCCCGGTTGTGGTCTATGCCTCCTCGGTCGCGGCCCATGGCGGAGAAGAACCGGAGGTGATTGTGGACGGGGTAGAGTTGAACCCGCAAACGTCCTATGGCACGCAAAAGGTGATGGGGGAGTTGCTGCTGAATGATATGTCGCGGCGTGGCATGGTCGATGGGCGGGGGCTGCGCCTGCCCACCGTGTCCATCCGGCCGGGCAAGGCCAATGCGGCTGCCTCCAGCTTTATGTCCTCGATTTTCCGCGACACGATGCAGGGCCAAACGGCCAACTGCCCGGTCGCCGATACCTATCCGATCTATCACACCGCCCCGCGCACGGTTATTACCAACCTGATCCATGCAGCAGGGCTGGATGGTGCCCTGTTTGGCCCGAACCGCTGCATCAACCTGCCGGGCCGCACCGATACCGTGGCCGAAATGATTGCGGCGATGACGTTGGTTGCAGGGGCAGAACCCGCAAGCCGGATCACATGGACGCCAGACCCTGTTATTCAGGCCATCGTCAAAGGTTGGCGCGGGCATGTGCTTGCTGAAAAAGGGCTGCGGCTTGGCTTTGCCGCCGATCGCTCGTTTGAGGATACGGTGCGATGGTTTTTGGAAGATGACATCGCAAGGCCCATGTAATGGCTATTCCGCAGATCCGCGAAGATGAGCCGATGCTGGGTCTGGGCTTGATGGCCTTGGCGCTTGCGATGTTTACATCTATCGACACCTCGGCGAAATGGTTGATCCTTTCAGGGCTTCCGGTGATGCAGGTGGTGTTTGCCCGCTATGCAGGGCATTTCCTGACATCCGCTCTCGTCTTTGTACCGCGCGAAGGGTTGGGCGCGTTTCGCTCCAACGCCCCAAAGCTGCAATTGCTGCGCGCGGGGCTGCTGCTGGCCAGCACGGTGTTTAACTTTGCAGCGCTCAAATACCTGCCCATCACGATCACGACGGCGATCTACTTTTCCTCGCCCATCATCATCACAATCCTTTCGGTGATTTTTCTAAGCGAGCGGATCGGCGGGCGGCGCCTAGCGGCCATTCTGGTGGGGTTTGCCGGGGTCATGGTTGTGGTTCAGCCATGGGGCGCGGCCTTTCATTTGGCGATGTTCTTTTCTTTGGGCGGACTGCTTTGTGCCTCGTCCTACTTTGTGCTGACACGGCGCTTGGCCGGGGTAGAAAACAATTCCACAAGTCAGCTTTGGGCTGCGGGGATTGCCACGATTACGCTGGCGCCATTTGGCCTTGCCGTATGGGTCTGGCCGCAAACGGGCCTGGATTGGCTGTTCTTGGTTATGATTGGGGTCTTTGGCGCTACCGGGCACGGCGTTGCTGTTGCCGCCCACCGCTTTGCGGATGCGTCGAGCCTTGCACCGATGACGTATATTCAGGTGATCTATGCCACGACCTCGGGCTATTTCATCTTTGGCAACCTGCCGACATGGGCGACCGCGCTCGGCACGGCCATCATTATCGCCTCCGGTATTTATATCTGGCAGCGTGAGCGGGAATTGATGTTGCAAAGGCGGCGGGTCGAAACCGCCGCGCTGACCTGAAGAGGAGACGTGAATGAGCAAACCGGTGATCGGATTTATTGGCCTGGGCTTCATGGGGGTCGGTATGGCCTCCAACCTTGTGAAGAAGGGCTATCCGCTGATGGTGCGCGGCAACCGCAACCGCACCCCGGTAGAGGCGCTTCTGGCCCTTGGTGCGCAGGAGGCGACAAGCCCGCGCGCCATGGCTGAGGCTTGTGACATCATCCACCTTTGCCTGCCCGACAGCCCGGCGGTGGAGCGTATTTTGCGCGGGCCGGATGGTATCATGGCCAGCGGCAAGACCGGCCTGATCGTGATTGACACCACCACCGCCGACCCCAATTCGACCATCGCGCTGGCGGCGGAGATGGAGGCACTGGGCATGGTGTTGGTCGATGCCCCCTTGGGCCGTACCCCGGCGGAAGCAGCAGCTGGCACGCTGGATGCGATGGTGGGCTGTTCTGATGCGGTGTTTGAAACCATCAAGCCCGTGATCTCGGCTTGGGCCGCGAACATCAATCGCATGGGGCCTGTGGGCTCTGCGCATCGCATGAAGCTGGTGATGAACTTTATCGGCATGGGCTATGCGACGCTTTATTCTGAGGCGCTGGTGATGGCCACAAAATCCGGCCTTTCGCCACAAGACGTGCAACGCGTCATCGGCTCCTCGCGGCTGACCAATGGGTTCTTTGAAAGCTTCATGAAATATGCCATTGGCCGCGACCCGAATGCGCATAAGTTCAGCATCCAGAACGCCGCGAAAGATACCCGTTATATCGCTTCTATGGCGATGGCGGCAGGCATGGCAAACCCGATGGGTTCCGCGATCCGCAATGCCTTTGCGCAGGCAGAGGCTGCGGGCAAGGGCGGCGATTATGTGCCCAGCCTGTCAGACCATATTGCGGAGCTGAACGGGCTTGATCTGGCCGATGCGGTGGCAAAAGGCGCAAAGCCGTCATAGGCCGCGCCTTTTGGCCGCAGAAGGAAGCTCTCCCGCCAGGGCTTCGCGGCGCAAAGCGCCTCTCATCCTGTTGGGCCGGGCGCCGCCTGCGGCGGCGCGTGCTCCGCGCGGGAACATTACTGCAAAGATGAAGCCGTGCGGTCAGGAGAAAAAGAACTGTAGCGTCCAGAGGCTGCCCATGCCGACCCCAATTGCCCAGATAACACCGAGGCGCGCACCGGCCAGCAGAGCTGCAAGGGCTGCTATCATGCGAAGGGGGTCGAAGCTGCCGTTCAGGCTTGCCGGCCACAAGATCATAGGTGTGACAAGTGCGGGCAGAACCGCCACGCCGACATAGCGCAGATGCGTCAGCAGCCAGTCAGGCAATTGCCGCCCACCCAAAAGGCCGAGAAAGGAAAAGCGGATCAGATAGGTGCCAAGGCCCAGAGCAAAGGTTACAAGCCAAAAGGTGTGATCATCAATCAAGCGGGGCCACCACTGTTTGGGTTCTCGTGCGGCGGCGTATTTGCCAGAACTCAACCTGCGCGCCGGCAAGCATAGCGAGCAGCGCCGCCACGATTAGCCCGAAATTCCATGGCAGCCCCGAGAACAAGACCGCCGCCAGAACCGACACGCCCGCGGCGACCAGATGCGGCAGGCTGTGCAGCATCGGCGCGAATAGCGCGATGAAGCATATCGGCACCGCAAAATCTGGCGATAGCGATACTGGGATCGCCTGCCCCAAAAGCGCACCCAAGAAGGTGCAAAGATACCAGGGGATGCACACCACTATGATACAGCCAAAGTAATAACTGACCTTTTCGTCCAGTGGCATCTGCGGCTCAGCTTCATAGGTTTGCACCGACACAGCGTAGGTCTGGTCCACCATCACATAGGCCATCAGCATCCGCAGTCGCAGCGAAGCTTTGCCCAGATGCGGCACCAGAGCCGCCGAATACATCGCCATTCGCATGTTGACGGCCAGCGATGCCAGCAGCACGACAAAAACCGGAGCGCCGTCTTGCAACAGGCTGAGCGCGGTAAATTGCGCCGCGCCCGCGATCACAATCGCCGACATCGCAACCACCTGAAACAGATCCAGTCCCGCATCGCGGGCGGCTACCCCGAACAAGGTGGAGAACGGGATCACGATCACCACAAAGGGGCTACAATCCCGAAATCCACGCCAAAAGGCGGCTCGGGATGCAGGGCTTCGGTTTTCGGACATAAATACTCTTCAATAGCTGTTGCGATTTGGTATACCAAATCGCATTATGGAGGTGAGATTGCCTCAGATCCCTACCAAGCGGAAGCAGAATCATGGCCGATACACGCGCGCGTAAGAAATACCGTTCTCAGGAATGGTTTGACAACCCCAACAACCCTGGCATGACCGCCCTGTACCTGGAGCGTTACCTCAACCAAGAGTACACGCGTGAGGAACTCCAGGGCAATCGCCCGGTGATTGGCGTTGCGCAAACAGGCAGCGACCTTGCTCCCTGCAACAAGATCCACGTGTTTTTGATGGACCGGATCAAGGCCGGTATCCGTGACGCGGGCGGGGTGCCGATGGAATTCCCGGTGCATCCCATTCAAGAAACCGGCAAACGCCCTACTGCCGCGCTGGACCGCAACCTTGCGTATCTGTCGCTGGTCGAGGTGCTGCACGGCTATCCCATTGACGGAGTTGTGCTGACCACGGGCTGCGACAAGACCACACCCGCGATGCTGATGGGGGCCGCGACCGTGGACCTGCCCGCAATCGCGCTTAACGGTGGGCCGATGCTGGACGGCTGGTGGAACGGGGAGCGTACAGGCTCTGGCACCATCGTCTGGGAAAGCCGCCGCCTTTTGGCTGATGGCAAGATTGATTATGAGGAGTTCATCCAGCGGGTCTGCTCTTCCGCCCCCTCGCTGGGGCATTGCAACACCATGGGCACGGCCTCTACCATGAATGCCATGGCCGAGGCGCTGGGCATGTCGCTTCCCGGCAATTCTGCCATTCCTGCACCCTTCCGCGAACGTATGGCGATGGCATACCAAACCGGGCGTCGGATCGTGGAAATA
>CALEMZ010000066.1 GCA_937910975.1 uncultured Pseudorhodobacter sp.
GTCGCCCCCATGAAATTGCTGACATCGGGATGCGTCACCCGCCCCGGATGCGCCTGCGCATAGTCAAGAAACCCCGCCACATTCCTTGGCACATCCGTCACCACAGCACTGTCATAGGTGAAAACAAACCGCGCCAATCGCCATGCGGATTCGTATCCCTCCACCGGTACCGTGAAATCCACCGCCGCCGCACCCTTGGGCGACAGATCCAGATATTTCGCATTCGGCAGGTCGTTGGCAAATGGCCCATGCAGCAAGCCCTGCTCTTTCATCGACAGGAAATTCGGCCCGTTGATCCAGATCATATCAACCGAGCCACCGGCATCCTGCCCAGCCGCCTTTTCGGAAATGACCCGCGTCACCGCATCGGCGGTGGAGGTCAACTTGACCTGCTCCACCTTGACGCCATATTTTGCCTCGGTCTGCACGCCGATCCAAGCGATGAAAGCATTGGTCCGGGCGTCGCCACCCCATGCGTTCCAATACACCGTCTGGCCGCGCGCGGCGTCCAGCGTTTGCTGCCAATCGGCAAACGCAGGAGTGGCCAAACCAAGCCCGAGGGCCGCAATTAGAAGTGCGCGCATTATATGTCCTTCAAGAGTGTCATAAATCAGAGAAAGCGCGCCAACCCTGAAGCCAGCGCAGAAAAGTTGTCAGCATGCAGGCAAGCGCAAAGCCAAAAGCCAACGGCACGAACCAGCCGGGGAAAAGACACATCAGCACAAATACCCCAATGGTTTCTGCACCTTCTGTCAGCCCGCCCAAATAGAAAATGCCCTTGGTGGGATAGGCCGCGGCCTGCATCCCGCGCTTGGCCGCAATCACGGAAAAGGCCAGAAAGGAGGAACCCGTGCCGACAAAAGTGCAGATCAACACCGCGCCCGCCACAGCATTGGCCGCAGGATCGGCCAATATGAAGCCCAAAGGCACTATGGCATAAAAGAAGAAATCCAAAGCGATATCCAGAAAGGCCCCGCGATCGGTGGCACCCACCTGCCGCGCCATAACCCCGTCCAGACCATCCGCCAAACGGTTGGCCAAGATCAGCACCAAGGCCAGGCCATACCAGCCCAACCACAAGGCAGGGAGCGCCAACATGCCGATGCCGAACCCCGCCAAAGTCACCTGATCGGCCCGGATGCCGCGCGCCACCAACGCCCGCGCCGGGGCATCCAGCACGGCACGCAAAGGCGGCAAAAGGGCTGCGTCAATCATCGGCCTGGGCCTTTCGGGATTCCTGACTTGGCGTAGCGCAGCACAGCACGGCTTGTCAGCCCCTTAAGGTGTAACATCCGCGCACAATGCCGTTAGCTGGACGAGAGTTCCCCTCGGTCGCCCATGGCCACGCGGCGGATGATGGGTCAAGCCTTGCCCAGAACCTCGTCTTGATGCTCACCCAGCTTTGGCGCGGGACGGTCCAGTGCCAGTTCAGCACCCGAGAAACTCATGGGTGATCGCACCCCATTCAACCCGGCGGGTGCGATTTTCATGCCCCGTGCAATCACCTGCGGATCGGCAAAAACCTCAGCCAGATCATTGATCGGCCCGGCGGGAACGCCTGCGGTCTCACAACCCGCCAACAGATCGGCCTTGCTGCGCTGGCATGTCGCGCGAGTCAGCGCCTCGGTCATTGCCACGCGGTTGGCGATACGGTCGGCGTTGGTGGCGAACTCCGGCGCCGTGCTAAGGGCGGAAAGGCCCAGAAGGTCGCACAGCCGCCGGTATTGCCCATCATTCCCGGTGGCGATGATGATCCAGCCATCCGCGCAATCAAACACCGCATATGGCGCGAGGTTGGGATGGGCATTGCCCATCTTGCCCGGTGCCTTACCCGTGGTCAGATAATTCATCGCCTGATTGGCCATGATAGACGTCGCCACATCCAGCAGCGCCATATCGATCTGTTGGCCCTGCCCGGTGGTGGCGCGCTGATGCACCGCCGCCAGAATGGCCGTGACCGCATAAACCCCGGTAAATATATCCGTTACAGCCACGCCAACCTTTTGCGGCTGGCCGTCCGGCTCTCCGGTTACCGACATCAGCCCTGACATGCCCTGGATGATAAAATCATAGCCCGCGCGGTGCGCATAAGGCCCGTTCTGGCCAAAACCTGTGATAGAGCAATAGATCAGCCGGGGGTTCACAGCCGCGAGGCTGGCATAATCCAACCCGTATTTCGCCAGCCCGCCCACCTTGAAATTCTCAATCACCACATCGGCGTCGGCAACAAGGCGGCGCACTGTTTGCTGGCCTTCCGGGGTGCGAAAATCCACAGTGACCGATCGTTTGCCCCGGTTGGTGGCATGAAAATAGGCGGCCGAACGCTCGTCTTCTCGGTCCACAAAGGGCGGGCCCCAGCGGCGCGTATCATCGCCTTCCGGGGCCTCCACCTTGATCACATCCGCGCCCAGATCGGCCAATGTCTGGCCTGCCCAAGGGCCCGCCAGAATACGGGCCAATTCAATGACCTTCAGACCTTCCAGCGGCGCGGCCATAGGCTACTCGGCCAATTCAGCGTCAAGCAACGCCTTCATATCGGTGTAGTTCATGTTGCTGTACTTGGTGCCATTGAGCATGAAAGACGGCGTGGAGTTGATGCCATCCGCCGCGGACTCCGTCTGAAATTTGTTCACCATGGCCTGCGCCATCACGCCATCGTTCAGGCAGGTATCAAGGGCCGCGTCTTCCAGCCCAGCCGTGCGGCCAATGCGGCGCAGGTTTTCCACCACAGTGGCCGGATCGTCCGAGCCTGCCCATTCTTTTTGCGTGGTGTAAAGAATGTCCTGAATGCCGAAATAGCGCATCTCGCCGCCGCAGCGCGCAACCATCCCGGCCCAAAGGCCGTAACGGTCAAAATACACTTCGCGGTAGATGAATTTGATCTTGCCAGTGTCGATGTAATCGCGCTTGAGGTCTTTGAAGACCGCCGAATGGAACGACGCACAATGCGGGCAGGTGTATGAGGCGTATTCCGTCAAAACAACCTTGGCATCCGGGTTACCCAGAACCATATCGGGCACCTCTGGCAACACTGGGTCAGCCGTGGAGCTGGTAGTTTGTGCCCAAAGCGGGGCCATGGGAAGGGCGGCGATAGCCAAGGCAGCCGTAAGTGCTGAGGTGAAGTCTCGTCTGTTCATGTCCTGCCTCTTTGTGATTTAGCTCGAGATAAGAAGTTTTGCGTAAGGGATTCAAGTGCCTCGCGCAACGCATTGTCGTGAACACCTTTTGCGGCCTCGCTGGCCTGGCGCTGAATTACTGGGTCCGGAGCGGGGGTGGGCTTAGGTGCTGCGGTAAATTCGGCCTGCCCTTCGGCAAAGCCGGAGGGGGCGGTTTGCGTGAGGCTAATGCGGGAAATCGCGGCATAACCGTAGCAGGCGTTGACCTTGTCTTTAAGAACGGGGAGTTGCATCTGCACCATCGGCCCATTGGCGGAGGTGGTCAGCAGCGTCAGCGTCGCCCCCATCCCGCCTTTGCCATAGCTCACCTTCACCGGCCGCGTAATCGCTGCCAGATCCGGGCCCACAATCTCGGCCCAAGCCGTCAGCAAGCGCGTCACGGCGAATCCCCGCGACTCCCCCGCATGGCGGATTCGCTCCTTAAGCAGCCCAGAGGCCGCCTCAAACCCCCGCATCCGCCGGGTTTTGCCTTGAAATTGGCCGCCTGCTGCCTGCTTCATCTGGTCATTTCCTCACTTACCCTTATCTTAGCGCGACAGGCGCCGCCTGCCAATTCAATCACGATAAAAGGGTATAAATCTTGCGTGACGAGGCTGCTGCCCTTCTGAACTGGTATGACGCCCATGCCCGCGAGATGCCATGGCGCGTCTCACCAGAGGATCGCGCGGCGGGCCAGCGCCCCGATCCTTATCGCATTTGGCTGTCGGAAGTGATGCTGCAACAAACCACCGTGGCCGCCGTGCGCGCCTATTTCCTGCGCTTCACCAACCGTTGGCCCAGCGTCACCGCCCTCGCCTGCGCCCGCGATGAAGAGGTTATGGCCGAATGGGCGGGCCTTGGCTATTACGCCCGCGCCCGCAACCTGCTCAAATGCGCGCGGGCAGTTGCCCATGATCACGCAGGCCAATTCCCCGGTACCTATGACGCGCTCAAGGCTTTGCCCGGCATCGGCCCCTACACCGCCGCCGCCATCGCATCCATCGCCTTTGACCTGCCGGCCACTGTGGTCGATGGCAATGTCGAACGCGTCATGGCCCGGCTGTTCAACCTCCACACACCGCTGCCTGAGGCCAGACCCGCCCTCACCGCCCTCGCCACCACCCTTACCCCCACCGAAAGGCCGGGCGATTATGCTCAGGCGGTGATGGACCTTGGCGCCACCATCTGCACGCCGCGCAACCCTGCCTGCGGTCTCTGCCCGCTGCAGCGCTTTTGCGCGGCCCATGCAAATGACACCCAAGCCACCCTGCCGCGCAAATCACCCAAACCGGAAAAGCCGACCCGCAACGGCACGCTCTGGCTCGCCCGGCACCGCGATGGCCGCTGGCTGGTGGAACAACGCGGCCCCAAGGGCCTTTTGGGCGGGATGCTCGGCTTTCCCGGCACCGGCTGGGATTCTGCGCCAAACCATCCCCCCATAACCGCCAACTGGCAAGATATCGGCGAGATCCGCCACTCCTTCACCCATTTCCACGCTATTCTGACCGTGCTTACCGCAACCACCGCCGCCCCCCCCGAACACGGCATGTTTCAGCTTCTTAACCCTGATGACCTGCCAACTCTGATGCGCAAAGCCTATAACCTTGCGTCCCCAGCGCTTTTGCCGTGTTGACCAAGCTACCCCCCGGCACCATCATGCGCCAAAACCAAAGGTAGGCCATGACAACCATCCCCGCAGCCAAAGTCACCCGTGCAAGCCACGCCCTGCCCTTCTGGCTGTCTCTTGGATTAGTGCCAGTGGCTATCATAAGTGCGCTGGTCGGCGGTTGGGCGGTGCTTTTGATGCCACTCGCGTCTTGGGGCCTGTTTTCCTTGCTTGATTCGATCATCGGCAAAAACACTGATAACCCGGACCTAGAAACCCCTGAAGCTGGACTGGGCTGGTATCGCGCCATCACCCTGATCTGGTTTCCGGTGCAGTTCGCGCTGCTGCTCTGGCTGCTTTACTACGTGCCACGCGCCGAACATCTTGGTGTGCTGGAAGCCATCCTGATCTTCTTTGGCATGGGCGTGATTTCAGGCTCCATCGGGATCAACTACAGCCACGAGTTGATGCATCAAAAATCCAAACTGGAACGCTGGCTTGCCGATCTTTTGCTTGCCACGGTGCTCTATTCTCACTTCCGGTCGGAGCATCTGCGCGTGCATCACCTCTATATCGGCACCCCACGCGATCCGGTAACCGCCCACTACAACGAAGGCTTTCACCGCTTTTTGCCGCGCGTGCTGGGGCAATGCCTCACCTCCAGTTGGAAAGCCGAGAAGGCATTGCTGGCGCGGCGTGACCTGCCTGTAACCCATCTTTCCAACCCGTTCTGGCGCTACGCCGCCCTGCAAGGTGCGATGCTGGCCCTAGCCTTTGCCATCGGCGGCTGGATGGGGCTTTTGCTGTTCATCTATCAAGCCTCCGTTGCGATCTGGCAACTGGAGCTCGTCAACTACATTGAGCATTACGGCCTGACCCGCCGCCACTTGGGCGAAGGGAAATACGAACACGTCCTGCCGCGCCATTCGTGGAACGCCGATCACACGGCCTCAAACTGGCTGCTCCTCAACTTGCAACGCCATTCCGACCACCACTACAAACCCGACCGCCGCTTTCCCCTGCTGCAAACCTATTCTGCCGAGGAAGCGCCCCAGCTTCCCTATGGCTATCCCATCATGACCATGGCCGCGATGGTCCCGCCGCTGTGGAAACGCATCATGAACCCGCGCGTGCGTGCATGGCGGAAAAAATATTACCCCGACATCAAGGATTGGCATGCCTATAACAAGGCACAAAACCCGATGCCGCGTTAAAGCGGGGGCGCCTCAAATACTCCTATCCGGAACATAGCCATTGACCGCACAGGCCAGCACGAGGCCGCGCATCCAATCCACGCCCAGCCCCCGGACAACTTGCCCCGGACGCAGCATCTGCGGGCCGATCCTTTCGGCTCGCACTCGCAAGGCATCCGCCTCCTTCTGCGAGGTGCCCGTGACAAAAATAGCCCCTTCAACCCGCCCGCAGTTCAAGGTTTCGGCACGCTGCACAAAGCGCAAGTAGGGTGCAATCAAAATGGTGCCGGGCCGGGCCTGACGAGCAATCCGTTCTTCCAAAACCTCTAGCCCGTTGCTGTCCGACATGGGCTGATAAAAATAGATGACATCGTAATTTTCATACTCTTCAAAACTCAGCGCATTGGCTTCGAAAATCCGGCAACGCTGCAGGTTCATTTGCACCACAGCCTTTTTCGCCGCCGCAACATAATTCGGATCAAAATCATAGCCTTCGGCCTGCTCAAACATCTCCGCCGCAAGCAGAACCTTCATGCCGCCGCCACATCCCACATCAACAAACCGCAATGGCTCTGGCCGCTTTTGCGCCATGGCCACACGAAGTGCCGCATGCGCATGCGCAATAAAGGCAGCACTGCTAAGCGGGATGTCCGAGAAACATCCCAAATCCTTCGCCTCCTCCGATTGCCCATTGGGGTTTATAAGGCGGTGTAGAAAAGCCATCGCTGTGTCCAGCGCAAAGGCTTGCGTCTGCTCAACGTCGTTCTTCTTGCGCAGAGGCGGGTATAGTGGGCGCGGCTTGCCTTTTGAAACGAGCGTCATGGCCTCCGAAATCCGCTTCATCATATGCAAGCGCCGCCGCATCATCCGAAGCAAGCGGATATTCGCGCTCTCAACGCTTTCTCGTTCCGGGCCTTTCAAGGCGCGGCGTTGCGCCCGCTCCATTACAAGCAATGCGTTGTGCAGGGTTATCCATTGCTTGTCGAACTTGCCGATCAAGCCGGAAAACCCGCGCCGCCGCGCTTGCGGTATACGCAACTGGCGCACCAGCTGCGCGGCCAGCGCGCCGGTTTCAACGTCGAACGCGTCCCAGAAAACCTGCGGGTCATCGGAATTGCGCAAGATCTGATACTCCTGTTCAGGCAGGTAATTTTGGGCGCAGACTTCGGAAGAAAATAACAGATTGCATAGCGTGAGGCACTGTATTCAAGACCCTAATACTTGACTGAAAAGTATTTTTATTGTTATATTTTAATGTATTACAAAATATTTCCGCGCAAACCCGCGCGCAGAATCTGACGCTGTATTGGGGGCATCACTTACCCTAACAAAAAAAACCCGCCATGCAAGAATGACGGGCAAGTGGTGTCAGGGGCGACCCCTGACACAGGCGGTAAACTTTAATATCTGGATATGGCCTAGTGGGGTCGGCTCTCGTCCATCTCAGCCCGGATTTGCTGGCGCAGGATGTCGATGGAAACCATCTTTCCCTCCCGCTTGAAGTGCCAATATGTCCACCCGTTGCAACTCGGCGCGCCCTCCAGTGCCGCGCCCACCTGATGGATGGAACCCTTCACATCATTCCCGATCAAGGTGCCATCTGCCCGCACCTTGGCTTTGAAACGATTGCCGATGGAATACAATTCCTCGCCGGGCCGCAGCATCCCCCGCTCCACCACCTGCCCGAACGGAACCCGAGGCTCCGCCCGCTTGGACCCGGTGATCTCCAGC
>CALEMZ010000067.1 GCA_937910975.1 uncultured Pseudorhodobacter sp.
ATTCTATTAAAATAATAAATTACTGGAGCGGGTGAAGGGAATCGAACCCTCGTCACTTGCTTGGGAAGCAAAAGCTCTACCATTGAGCTACACCCGCATCTGGCAAGGGAGATATGCCAGCCGCGCGCCGCCGTCAAGCGGCTTGGCGGCTTACAGTCTGCCGCAAATTCATCACCCGCGCCGCCGCCTGCGTCCGCCTTCGGAATCGCCACCGCCACCGCCGGTGTTAAAGTTCAGGTCCGGCAGGGTCAGGATGGAGAACAGGTTTGGAAAAGGCTCCACCGCATTGGGAATGTTGGAGGCATTGACGAAATGCTCCTGAAAACGTGGCTCAATCGCCGTTTCGATCTTATGGATCTGGCTTACGGTATATTCCACCTCGGCCCGCGCGGCCCGGTTCAAAAGTGCTATCCGCGCGCCGGTTCCCGCGGCATTGCCCGCCGATGTCACCTTATCCAGCGGCACGTCGGGGATCATGCCCAGCACCATCGCATGTTTCGGGCTGATATGGGCGCCAAAAGCCCCTGCCAGCACGATGCGATCCACCTTATCCACGCCAAACTTGTCCATCAGCAAGCGCGCACCGGAATAAAGCGCCGCCTTGGCCATTTGGATTTCACGTATATCGCGGTTGGTCACCGTGATGCGCGGCCCGCCATCGGCGCTGCCATCCCACACCAGATAGGAATAGGTGCGCCCATCTTTGAACATGCGATCCGTCCCGGTTTGCTCGGGCGAGCCGATCAGCCCCGCTCCATCCACCAGCCCTGCCATCCGCATTTCGGCGACCATCTCAATGATGCCCGAACCACAGATCCCGGTGATGCCGGTGGTGGCAATCGCCGCATCAAACCCTTCTTCATCTGACCAAAGATCAGAACCGATGACCTTGAAACGCGGGGTTTTCGTGATGGGGTCAATCTCCACCCGTTCAATCGCGCCGGGCGCAGCACGCTGGCCCGAACTGATCTGCGCACCCTCAAAGGCAGGGCCGGTTGGGGAGGAGCAGGCCAGAACCTTTTCGGTATTGCCCAGAAGAATTTCAGCATTGGTGCCAACATCAACAACTAAAAGCAGGTCTTTGGATTTTTCCGGCGCCTCCGACAGTGCCACTGCTGCCGCGTCCGCGCCGACATGGCCCGCGATGCAAGGCAACAGGTAGACCCGCGCGGAGGGGTGCAATTGCAAATCCAGATCGCGCGCCGTCAGGTGCAAGCTGCCCGAAGTTGCCAGCGCAAAGGGTGCCTGACCCAACTCAAACGGATCAATGCCAAGAAACAGATGATGCATGACCGGGTTGCAGACAAATACAGTATCCATGATGAGGCCCTTGTCGATACCGGCCTCTTCGCTGACTTGGGCAAACAAGGTGTTCATCCCGGCCCGCACCGCCGCGGTCATTTCCGCAGCCCCGGTCGGGTTCATCATTGAATAGCTGACGCGGCTCATCAAATCTTCGCCAAAGCGGATTTGCGGGTTCATCAGGCCCGAGGAGGCCAGCACCTCGCCAGAGCGCAGATCACATAAATGCCCCGCGATGGTGGTAGAGCCAAGATCGACCGCCAAGCCGTAGACCGTGCCTTCATAAAGCCCGGGCCACAGATGCATGATGCGTGGGGTCTCGGCATCATCCACCCGGTGCAGCGCCACGGTGACCTTCCATCCGCCTTTGCGCAGAATCGGTTGCATGGTCGTCAGCACTGACAGATCGGCGCGCACGGTCGCAATCTGCCACTGGTCGCGCAACGCATTCGACAGACGTTCAAAATCGCCCGAAGGGTCGTGCATATCCGGCTCAGCCACCTCGACGTAATGCAGGGTCACGGATGGGTCTAGGGTGATCTGCCGCGCTTCGGCGCGTTTGCGGATCACCTGCTTATGCACCTGGCTTTCGGGTGGCACATCAATGACCACATCGCCCTGCACCTTGGCCTGACAGCCAAGACGCCGCCCATCGATCAACCCGCGCTTGGATTTATAGCGCTCCTCAACCGCGTTCCATTCAGATAGCGCGCCTTCGGAAACTGTCACGCCATGCTTGGCAAACTCGCCGTAACCGGGGGTGATCTGGCATTTGGAACAGATCCCGCGTCCACCACAGACACTGTCGAGATCCACACCCAATGCCCGTGCCGCCGCCAAGATCGGTGTGCCAAGGGCAAACCGGCCCCGCTTGCCCGATGGGGTAAAGATGACCAGTGCCTCGTCGCTCATTGCCGCAGTCCTGCTCGTGTTCATGATTGTTCAACTACCGTTTCTAGGCCGGATCGGCTATGTTTCAACGCCTCAAAGCGGCAATTCAGATACCGCTTTCGCCGCCGATACCCTTAGCAGCACAGCCTCTTTCATCTGGGCAAAGATACTTTTGGCGAAGGCGCCGGTTTATGCAGAAGAACCTGCCTCATCCAAGGGTCACAAGGGCCGAATTTTCAAAACCGTGATCCGGTTTTCTTTGCGCGTTGCCACCTCAAAACGAAAGCCATGGAAGCTGAAAACCTGCCCCTCGTTGGGGATGAGTTGTGCCTCATGGATCACCAAACCGGCAACCGTATTGGCTTCGTCGTCCGGCAGCCCCCAATCGGTGACGCGGTTCAAATCGCGGATGGTCATGGCACCGTCTACGACATAATCGCCAGCCTCAGTTTGTGCCAGCGATTGGTCTTGTTCCACGATATCAAACTCATCACGGATCTCGCCCACGATCTCCTCCAGAATATCTTCCAGCGTGATCAGCCCGCGCAGCGCACCATATTCATCCACCACAAGGGCAAAATGTGTGCGCCGCTTCAGAAACTGGCGCATTTGCTCATCCAGAGGCGTGGTTTCAGGCACGAAATAGGGCTTCATCGTGACCTTCAGAATATCAAGCTCGGTCAGCTTGGCGATCCTCCCAGCCCCTGCGCGCAAAAGCTTGTCCACCTCGCGCAGCAAGTCCTTGGCATGGACGACCCCCAGAATATTTTCATCGTCCCCCCGATACACAGGCAACCGCGTGTGTGGAGAGGCAAGAACCTGGGTCAGAATTTCTCCCGGGGATTTTTCAGCATCGATCATCTCAATCTCACGCCGATGACGCATGATTTCTTCCACAGTGCGGTCGTTCAGATCCAGAGCCCCCAAAAGGCGGTCACGGTCTTCCTTTTCCACGGCGCCTTCGAAATGGCCCAAGGCGATGGCACCGGCAATCTCTTCGCGCAGCGCCAGGAATTTGCTGTTGGGATCAGTGCGCACGCCAAAAAGGTACAATATCCCCCGCACCAAGGCCCGTACAAGGCTCACGATCGGCGAAAATATCGGGATAATCAGCCCAATCAACGGAGCCACGCGCGAAGCTGCACTTTCGGCATTGGTGATGGCATAGGTCTTGGGCAGCACTTCGGCAAAAATCAGCACAAGGGCGGTCATCACCAATGTAGCGACAGCCACGCCGCTTTCGCCGAAAAGCCGCGTCATTAATGCTGTCGCCAAAGAGGCCGCCAGAATGTTCACCACGTTATTGCCAAGAAGCAGCGCGCCGATCAGTTTTTCATTGTCATCGGTCACTTTGAGCGCCTTTTCGGCCCCCTTTGAGCCGCGATCCGCCTGTGCGCGCAGCTTGCCACGAGACGCCGCCGTCAAAGCCGTTTCGGAGCCTGAAAAGAACGCAGACAGAACCAGCAGGGCCATAATCGCCCCCGCCGTAATCCAAAGACCGGTATCAAAAACAGTTTCCGTCACGTTAATCCCTCATGTATCCGACTTTCCCATATCTCAGAGGAGGCGGGCTTGGCTATCCCTTGCGCGCAAGGGGGTGATGGTTCAGCACGAGGGATTTAAGATGTTCATCCAGCACATGCGTGTAAATCTCAGTCGAGGACAAATCAGCATGACCCAAAAGTGTTTGGATCACCCGCAAATCTGCGCCTCCTGCCAGAAGATGCGTGGCAAAGGCGTGGCGCAGAGTGTGCGGGGTCACCATTGCTGGGTTTAGCCCCGCCTTTGCCACGATGGACTTGAGTAGCACAGAGAATTGCTGCCGTGTCATGTGGCCAGCGGCACCGCGTCCGGGAAACAGAAAACGCGACGGTTTCTTGCCTTTGGCCTGCACAGCCTCCTCTGCCGCGTCGTGTATGACCAGCCAATCGGCCAGCGCCGTTTTGGCAGGGGGCGAAAGCGGCACCATGCGTTCCTTGCCACCCTTGCCACGTACCAAGATCATCGCCGGCCCACCCCGCGCGGCGGCAACTGGCAGTTCCACCAATTCGGAAACCCGCATCCCCGTGGCATAGATCAATTCGAGCAAGCAGCCATTGCGCGCGCGTTCGGCATCGTTGGACCCGGTCTCGCGGGCAGTTTGCAATATCGCCTCTACCTCTGCCAGATCAAGCGTTTTGGGCAGCTTGGCGCTGCGTCCCGGCCCCTTGATCCGCAGGCCCGGATTTTCGCTGCGCCAGCCTTCATCAAAGGCAAAGCGATAGAGCTGGCGAATGGCCGACAGCCTGCGCGCGCGGGTGGATTTGGACAGGCCCTGCGCCTCGCAATAGATCAGATAGGCTTCAATCTCCGTGCGCCCGGCACTGGCAAAGCTGCCGTTTTGGCGGACCAGCCATGCGCTGAAATCCATCAGGTCGCGGCCATAGGCTAGCCTTGTATTGTGTGCAGCGTCTAGCTCTGCGGCCTGTGCCTCCAGAAACGTGGAAATCCAGCGTTTGTGCTCGCTGCTCATCCGCGCCGCTCCAACAACATCAGCTCCAACGCGGTGCGGCGCGACAAGTCTTCCAGCCCTACATGGCGAAACAGCGCCAATCCTTCGGTCACGCCGCGCAGGTCGCCCCGCAAGCCCCGCTCAATCCGGTCCACTGCCAGCAAAATCGCCTCACCTAGCCGCTTTTCGACCAACAGCGCCATCAAATCGGCGGGCGGGGTGGGGCGCACAAAGGCCGGGGCAATGGCCCGCGACAGGCTATCGGGCGGGGTGACACCTTGCAGATTGCCGCGTGCCAGCCCGATCAGAAACGCCTCATTCATATCCGCAGGTGTACGCGCTTTAGCTGCCATTTCGTAATTTGATGACAGCAACCCGACGCGAAACGCCAAAGCCCCCGCATCCCCCGTCAAAGGCAGGCGCAACAAACGCGCGGCAAACAGTTCGGCAAAGGGAACCTCCAGTGAGGCAGAGGCCATCATCTCCCATGCTTTGGGCAAAGCTGTGGCAACAGCACCGGGATCGGCGGCTTGTAAGGCCGTGTCAAAATGCTGGAACGCCTCAACCCGGTCCCACACGCCGCCTGAGGCTGCGGGCAGACGCTCGGTAAAGATACCAAGTAACTGGTTCGGGTCGAGTACTGAGGCGCGGGCCAAACGTTCTGCCGCCTCGATCTGCGCTTTCCACCCGGCGGTTTCGCGCAGCTCGGCATGGGAAAACGCAAGCGGGAGTTGCGAGGTGGGCAGTCCCTCGCCAATCGCCTCCAACATCCGCCACGCCAAGGGCGTAACGGGGGAAGGGGGCTCCAACGGGGCTTCACCCTCAAACAGATCAGGGTCGAGAAACCGCGACAGCAGCGCATCCTCGGAAGGGGAGATATAGTCCAGAGCCTGCGCCATGCGCAGCGTCAAGGCTCCGCCAGACCAATCTCCGGACCGCGCAAGGCAGAAAATTCGGGCGGGATAGGTTGGTGCGAGGTCAGGGGTTATACGCAGATAGGCGCAGGCGTCATCTTCCTTGCCCGTCAGCATGGCAATGTCAAAGTAACGGCGAAATATCTGCGGCGTCATTTTGCCCGATGCCGCGATCAACGCATTGGCCTCTTCCAGCGCGGCCATGTCCAAAAGCTTGTCGATCCGCGCCCTTAACAGAACGCCACGTCCATCCGCATCCGCAGGTGCAGTGGCCTGCGCCTGCATCAAGACCATCAAGAACCGCTGCAAGGATGGCAAGGCATCATCGCGCTTCACTGAGATCAGTTCCGCAATCTTTTCTGTCTCACCCAAGCCCCAAAGGTCATTGGGCAGGCCTGTAACGCGCGCGGGCAAAACACCGGCGGAATCAGGCGATGGCTTGCCCAGTACAGAAACGATCACATTTTGCGGCAAAGCCCCACCGGCCCCCGCCACCTCCGGTTCTTGTAGTGGAAGCGGGTTTGCAGCCGTGGAGACAGAGCTTGAAAGCCAATCAATTGCCGACAGTGGCGCTTCGGCCATAACGGCTCCGGGGCCAAGCGCCCCGAGGAACAAGGCACAAAACCCACCCATTCGAATATCGGCGCTCCGAAATCCGGTCTTATTGCCCATCCAATACCACCGGCTTGGTCACCAAGCCTAGTTCAGGCGACAAATCACCCAAATAGGCAAACCCTATTAGCCCAATCACGCCCAATACCACCAGTATCGCTATGCTTTTAACGATCAGCCACATGCCACTGCTTTCTTGCCCAAGCCCCATTCGCCGAAGTTCTCCTCCTTATCTGGGCATTAGCTGCACAAAATCAAAGGGGTTCGGTCTCGTAGGTGTTGGTATATACGCATTCATAACCGACTTCACGCCCCCGCGCAAAGAATTGCAGCAAATAGAGCAAAGCATTGCCTGAATTCCGTCGCTGTTTTTTGGAGCGGGGCTAGACATGCGGCAACTTGGGCCGCTATTGGGGGAGACAGGTTAAGAATATAACGGGGTACGATTTCAGAATGAGGCTGAAGAAATCGGTCGTCATGGTAGGGATGATGGGCGCGGGAAAGACCGCGATCGGAACCCAGATTGCCCGGCTACTTTCGGTGCCCTTCATCGATTCCGATGATGAGATTGTACTCGCTGCCAACCGCAGCATCGCCGAGATATTCGAGCGCGACGGCGAGCCGTTTTTCCGTCACAAGGAAACTCAGGTGCTTGGGCGTTTGCTCGAAGGGCCAAGTGCGGTGCTTTCCACAGGCGGGGGGGCGTTCATGTCGCCCCTCAACCGGCAGATGATCGCGGAAAAAGGCGTATCCGTCTGGCTGCGTGCCGATCTGGAGTTGCTGTGGAACCGTGTACGCCACAAAACCACCCGGCCGTTGTTGCGCACCGCCGATCCGCGCGCAACACTCAGGGATATATATAAAACACGTGTGCCAATCTATGCTTTGGCCGATCTGACGGTAGATGCCGAAGCGGATTTGTCGATCGACGATATGGCACGCCGAGTGCTTGAGGCGCTGTCGACCCGCACTGATGTTTTGGAGGGATAGGGGCAAATGCAGACCGATATTGTCAGGGTTGAACTGGGTGCGCGCAGCTATGATGTACGTATCGGTCATGGGCTGATTGATAGGGCAGGGGCCGAAATCGCCCCCTTTCTGCGCCGCCGCCGGGTGGCCATTGTCACCGATGAAACAGTGGGAGCGCTGCATCTTGAAAGGCTTCAGGCCGCACTCAGGGCGCATGGGATCGAAAGCACCGCCCTTGCGCTGCCCCCCGGTGAGGCAACCAAGGCCTGGCCACAGTTTTCGCGCTGCGTGGAATGGTTGTTGGACCAGAAGGTCGAGCGTAAAGACCTTGTGATCGCCTTTGGTGGCGGGGTGATTGGTGATTTGGTGGGTTTTGCCGCCGCCGTCCTGCGCAGGGGTGTGGGGTTTGTACAAATCCCCACCTCTTTGCTCGCGCAGGTCGATAGCTCTGTCGGTGGCAAAACCGGAATCAACGCCCCGCAAGGCAAGAACCTGATCGGGGCC